>JAZLKQ010000133.1:0-3830 GCA_045597745.1 Bacteroidaceae bacterium
CAAGTTATTCCATTATCCGCCATTTCATCGGCTAATTTACGTATATTTGAGACATAGAGACAGAGACATTGTAGAGTCTTTGTCTGTAGATATGGCAACGCTACTGAAAAGTATATTCGGCAAACGAATATTAGGTCCTGACTGGCCCGTAGTATCAAAGGTACAATCATTGCACATACGCAAGATTATCATCAAGATGGAGTCTGGAGCATCCGTCCAGAAGGTACGTTCCGCACTGAGAGACATACAGGACAAGGTGTTAGCCTTGCCTAACGCCAATGGGCTGTCGCTATATTACGACGTAGACCCAATGTAGACGTCCGCAAGGCACATCCGCCTACTGCATACGCAGGGCTTGGCACATCTGCATCGTCGTGCCAAGCCACCATTTCGTATGCCTGACAGCAGACAACTCGCAAGCAATAATGATTATTTCGTCACTTTTTTACACATTAATTAAATAAAGTGCGCTTCTTTAGGCGAAAAAGTCGTAAATTTGCAGCAATTTAGAGTAAGCATCCGTAGGCTTGGTTGTAAATGTCAAGCAGATCTCGTCATTCTGTTGCGACCAGCAGCCTGGATATACTCATTGTTACAAACCAATTAATAACAAAATGAAAGTATTGAAATTTGGCGGAACATCCGTAGGTTCCGTAGAGAGCATTCTCAATCTGAAGAACATCGTAGAGGCATGTGACGAGCCTGTAGTAGTTGTCGTATCTGCACTTGGTGGCATAACCGACAAGCTCATCAACACCAGCAAGCTTGCTGTAAGCGGAGACCCGGCATACCTCACCTCATATAACGAAATGGTGGAGCGCCATCACACAATGATCAACTCCATCATCACAGACAAGGCAAAGCGAGACAGTCTGCTTTGCACCATTGACACACTACTTGACGAGTTGCGAAGCATCTATCAGGGCGTATACCTCATACGTGACCTCAGCCAGAAGACAAGCAATGCCATCGTGAGCTATGGCGAGCGCATGTCAAGCAATATCGTTGCCACACTCATCAATGACGCAAAGTGGTACAACTCTCTCGACTTCATCAAGACAAAGAGCAAGCAAGGGCGCAACCTCTACTCCAACAGTAGCAGCTTGCCACTCATACAGGAAGCATTTGCAGACTTTACAAGCGGTAAGGCAGACCACAAGGTATGCCTTGCACCTGGTTTTATATCATCAGATGTCGTAACAGGCGAGGTGACAAACCTCGGACGTGGAGGCAGCGACTATACCGCAGCAATCATTGCTGCCGCACTCGACGCCGATGTACTGGAGATATGGACAGACGTCAGCGGATTTATGACTGCCGACCCTCGCGTTATCAACAACGCCTACCCTATCGACAGACTTTCTTACATCGAGGCTACAGAACTTTGTAACTTCGGCGCAAAGGTTGTGTACCCTCCTACAATCTATCCTGTATGCATCAAGAACATTCCTATCTTGATCAAGAACACTTTCCGCCCAAAAGACAAAGGCACAATCATTGCGGCTGACTGTGGAGATTCGCAGCGTGCAATCAAAGGTATCTCAAGCATCAACAACACCAGCCTCATCACTGTCAGCGGTCTATCTATGGTCGGTGTGATAGGCGTCAATCAGCGTATATTCAGTTCGCTGGCTACTGCAGGTATCAGCGTATTCATGGTTAGTCAGGCTTCTTCGGAGAACAGTACATCTATCGGCGTTCGCAACGAAGACGCAGAACAGGCATGTGAAGTACTCAACAACGAATTTGCAAAAGAGATCGAGCTCGGAGCCATGTACAAGATGAAGCTCGAAAGCGACCTTGCTACCATTGCCATCGTAGGAGAGAACATGAAGCACACACCTGGTATAGCAGGAAAGCTGTTCGGAACACTTGGTCGCAACGGCATAAGCGTCATTGCTTGTGCACAGGGAGCGAGCGAGACCAACATATCATTTGTCGTAGAAAGCAAGTCTCTCCGTAAGAGCCTCAATGTCATTCACGACTCGTTCTTTCTCTCAGAATATCAGGTTCTCAACATATTTCTCTGCGGAGTAGGTACGGTCGGAGGTAGCCTCCTTGACCAGATAGCCAACCAGCAGGAGAAGCTTAAGAAGGAGCGCAACCTACAGCTCAACGTAGTAGGAATAGCATCTGGTCACAACGCCATATTTGACCGAAACGGCATTGACCTCACCCAGTACAATGACAAGGACGGATTCTCTATCTCCAATCTTCGCACCAAGCTCAAAGCTTCGGAAGCGAGCGATCTTGACCGTCTAAAGAGCGAAATCATCGGCATGAACATATTCAACAGCGTCTTTGTAGACTGCACAGCGAGTGCAGATGTCGCATCATTGTACCATGACTTCCTGCAGAACAACATATCTGTTGTGGCTGCCAACAAGGTTGCGGCATCTTCTGAATATGAGAACTATGCACTGCTCAAGAACACTGCCCGCAAGCGTGGCGTGAAGTATCTCTTTGAGACAAACGTAGGTGCGGGCCTGCCTATCATCAATACCATCAACGACCTCATCAACTCTGGCGACAAGATACTCAAGCTCGAGGCTGTACTCTCTGGTACGCTCAACTTCATCTTCAATACCATATCAGAAGAGATACCTTTCAGCGAGACGGTACGTCTTGCAAAGGAAGAAGGTTATGCAGAACCAGACCCTCGCATTGACCTCAGCGGTAAGGATGTTATCCGCAAACTCGTCATCCTCTCGCGTGAGGCAGGTTACAAGATGAATCAGGAAGATGTCGACAAGCAGTTGTTTATTCCTAATTCATTCTTTGAAGGTTCGCTCGAGGACTTCTGGAAGAACCTCCCATCTATCGATGCACAGTTTGAGGCAGAACGCAAGCAAGTGGAAGCTGACAAGCAGCATTGGCGTTTCGTTGCAAAACTCGAAAACGGCAAGGGAAGCGTCAGCTTGCAGAAGGTAGACGAACATCATCCATTCTATGACCTCGAAGGAAGCAACAACATCATCCTTATCACAACTGAGCGTTACAAGGAATACCCTATGCTCATACAGGGATATGGAGCAGGAGCAAGCGTGACAGCAGCCGGAGTATTCGCAGACATAATGAGTATAGCAAATATCTAACATGAAGCATATTATCATACTTGGCGACGGCATGGCTGACTGGCCAATAGAGAGCCTTGGAGGCAAGACACTCTTACAATACGCCAAGACACCATACATGGACATGCTCGCAAAGGCGGGACGTACCGGTATGCTCAAGACGGTGCAGGACGGATTTCACCCAGGAAGTGAAGTTGCCAACAGTAGCATCTTGGGCTATGACCAAAACGAGGTGTACGAGGGGCGTGGACCGCTCGAGGCAGCCAGCATAGGCGTAGAGCTTGCTGACGACGACATGGCAATAAGATGCAATATCATCTGTATAGAAGGTGATAACATTAAGAACCATTCGTGCGGAAGACTTGAGACCGAAGAGGGCGACATACTTATCAAGTATCTGCAGGAGCACCTCGCCAACGATGCAGAGATTGTTGCAAAATATGGTGCCAATAGGGTACACTTCTACACAGGCGTACAATATCGTCACCTGCTCGTCATCAAGGGCGGAAGCAAACATATACAGTGTACACCGCCACACGACGTGCCGGGACAGGCATGGCGACCTCTTGTTGTCAGACCTATGGACAATGCGCCAAAGGACTCCCTACTGACAGCAGAAGAAA
The DNA here is from genome assembly GCA_045597745.1 of Bacteroidaceae bacterium. Lineage (GTDB taxonomy): Bacteria > Bacteroidota > Bacteroidia > Bacteroidales > Bacteroidaceae > Minthosoma. The sequence goes on from JAZLKQ010000133.1 coordinate 3,698, forward strand.
CTGCAGCTCTCATCAACGATCTCATAGTCAAATCGCAGCAGCTGCTCGGACAGCACCCTTTCAACAGACAGCGTATTGCAGAAGGCAAGGATCCTGCCAACAGTATCTGGCCATGGGCTGGTGGCTATCGTCC
>JAZLKQ010000134.1:0-10963 GCA_045597745.1 Bacteroidaceae bacterium
CACTGAAAGAAATTAATCAGAAATTATTCAGAAATTAAATATGCATTATGCATTGTGAATTATGCATTATATTCAACCTCTGTCTTAGTCCGTCAAAAGACATTTTAATAGGTAATGATATACTTTTTGGCACACCTCATAGTCCAAACGTCCGGATGGCACTACATTCGGAAACAAGTCCGAAGTCCCCCTAAAGTAGGGGGAGTACCCGCAGGGGGAGGGGGTATTACATACTTTGTGTGCATATAGCTAAGTTGTCTTTAAGTCACTAATACCCCTTCGGCTTTCAGCCACCTCCCCTACTTTAGGGGAGGAGTATGCTGATGGCAAAGCCAATGGATTATGTGCCTAATTGTATATTGTCACCTTTTAATATTTTGATCATTCTGCTCATGCCACCAGTCACCCTCGCCCTATAGGGGGAGAGGGCTGGGGAGAGGGGCTGTAGGAGTCTTTTTTACCACTCTATCTCCTCCTCATCCTCCCAAGGATCTTCTACTATAATATTATCCTTTGGATTGCTCTTTACGACCATAAGTTCTGTAGCGGAAATCTCATTGTCCTGTAGTGAAGGTGCTGTATAGACCTTCTTGCCGAGAGTATCGGCTGTGTTGTTCCTGTTCTTCATGTTAATGTTTATTTGAGTTTGTTATTTATTTTGTGCTAATATATGTACATTATCGCATATATCCAAATGCGGACACAAAAAAAAGAAAATAGACTATATTTTATCAAAAACAATATGTTATCACGGCTATAAGAGTACAATAATGACAATTTAATGACTTGATATCTTTCATGAGCCTCGCTGGAGAAAACTATCGTCATATCAAGTTATGCTGTGGTAGTATCATGTCATTATACAGTCATTATAAGGCATAATAGACGGTATCAAAGTAATAAGGTAAGGATGTAATAAAACAAAAGCCCATCCGCCTCACAAGAGAGACAGATGGGCAAAAGTATATAATCTATTTCTTTATCCGAAATGATTACTTAGCGAGCTTGCCGTCTGAACCGAGTACGTTCACAATCTTGTGGATGTACATCTTCTTCATGTTGTCACGTGCAGGCTTGAGGTACTGACGTGGATCGAAGTGTGATGGGTTCTCAGCGAGGTGCTGACGGATAGCAGCTGTCATAGCAAGACGTGAGTCAGAGTCGATGTTGATCTTGCAAACAGCTGACTTAGAAGCCTGACGGAGCTGATCCTCTGGAATACCGATAGCAGCCTTGAGGTCACCACCAAACTTGTTGATTGTATTAACCTCGTCCATTGGAACTGAAGAAGAACCGTGGAGTACGATTGGGAATCCAGGAAGCTTCTGCTCGATCTCAGCGAGAACGTCGAATGCCAATGGTGGTGGAACAAGTACACCATTAACAAGTGTGCACTGCTCTGGAGTGAACTTGTGTGCACCGTGGCTTGTACCGATTGAGATTGCGAGAGAGTCACAACCTGTGCGAGTAGCGAAGTCGATAACCTCTTCTGGCTTAGTATATGTAGACTCTGCTGCAGATACTTCATCTTCTACACCTGCGAGTACACCAAGCTCAGCTTCAACTGTTACGTCATACTGATGTGCGTAGTCTACAACCTTCTTTGCAAGAGCAACGTTCTCCTCGTATGGAAGGTGTGAACCGTCGATCATAACTGAAGAGAAACCATTGTCGATACAGTCCTTACAGAGCTCGAAGCTATCTCCGTGGTCAAGGTGAAGAACGATTTCAGGAGCCTCACAACCGAGTTCCTTAGCATATTCTACAGCACCCTTAGCAAGGTTACGGAGGATAGTACCGTTAGCGTAGTTACGAGCACCCTTAGAAACCTGCATGATAACAGGTGACTTTGTCTCTACTGCAGCCATAACGATAGCCTGCATCTGCTCCATAGTGTTGAAGTTGAATGCTGGGATAGCATAACCACCTGCTACGGCGCGCTTGAACATCTCGCGAGTATTTACGAGACCAAGATCTTTGTAATTAACCATAATTGTTTTGTATTAAAATATATATTAATAATTAATATAGGTACAAAAGTGTTATCCAGCAACATATATTGCTGAGCCCGTACATAGACGTTTTGCTTTACAAAGGTAGTGTAAAAATTTCTTTTATAAACAATATATCTATGCAAAAATGTACTTTGTATGCTAATTTTGCCTCATAATGATAAAAAGACATTGGTATTGTTTGGCAGACTTAATAAAAATGACTAATTTTGCACCGCTTTTAGAAAATAAGAGCATGAGAGTTAATTAACAAATTGTTCCCAGCAAGGAATCCGAACTGTAAATAACAATTATTTTTCAAAACAATGAAGCAAGGAATTCATCCAGAAGGCTATCGCCCAGTTATCTTCAAGGATATGTCAAATGGCGATATGTTCCTTTCACAGTCTACAGCAAAGACTAACGAGACAGAGATTTTTGAGGGTCAGGAATACCCAGTAATCAAGATTGAAATCTCTTCAACTTCTCACCCATTCTATACAGGTAAGGCTAAGCTCGTCGACACAGCAGGTCGTGTTGATAAGTTCATGAGCCGTTACGCTGCTACTAAGAAGAAGTAAGAATCAGATAGTTCACCTATATGTATTTAGGTGCGCAGAGATAAGATTAAAATGGTCTCAATCATGTGAATGCATGATTGAGACTTTTGTTTATCTGCTAACGACTGATTGTCATTTGTATTCGATCTTGTCAACGATTCTATTGACAACAAATACATCGCTATCAGGATTGAGTACCACCTCTACAAAATCGTTTGTCTTGTCTTGAACGTCCTTAGGCAACAACGAATATGCTGCAGGCATAGGTTTCCAGGCAGTAGAATAGAATGACACATGACTGTCTTTCTTATTGTCTATGGCAGAAGTTCGTATGAGGCATACAGCCTTAGTGCCATTATAATCCATAATCTTGATAGTTACATCTGTCTGTGATGTAAGGTGGAGATGCAGATATTTGTCAGTCATCTTGTCTATAGTACAACTGCCACCAAATCTGTTTTTTACTGGAGTACTATTATTAGCCTCTGCATAGTCCAAGAGGTCAAGCCTGTCATTATGAGTCAATATCGATATGATAGTGTCTGGCATCGATGTGAACACGTCACGAATAGTCTGCGCATTGGCACAGTATGACAAGGAGACACAAAGGGCTGATATGATATACTTTAGTTGCATACGAGATATTATAATTATATTTTAGCACAAATATAGACAATATTTTCCATTAGTACACGAACGACACTTATAATTTGAATAAAAAGATTATCTTTGCACTTGATTATATAAATACAGTATTAATGAAATCACACCTTATTATATATATATTGCTATGCCTATGCTTGACAAGCAATGCACAGACTCCAACCGATCATGATACTATAGACGCTACCTTTGTCGAGGAGATAGAGCAACTACTCGAACAAGAAGAGAAGGTCCAGAAGGTTGAGAAGGTGGTCAGAGACTACGAGAGCAAGATGCTTCACAAGGAGATGAATATGAGTATTGATGGAGTACAATATCTCTTCAGAGGCGTATGGCTGTCCAACTCCGAGCATAAATTCAATGAATTGAACGGCAGATTCAGAAACAACAATACAGACAAGCGTGACTATATCATCGCCGCAACACCTCTTGTTACGGCATGGACCATGAAGATTGCCGGAGTAGAGTCTCGTAGTACCACAAAACGTATGATTGTATCCAACTCCATGGCACTTGCACTTACTGTTGGTATCGGAGGTGGACTCAAGTATATGGTTAAGGAACCTCGACCTAACGGTAGCGGACAGCATGGTATGCCGTCAGGACATAGTGCTCTTGCATATATGGGTGCTACTATACTGCACAGAGAGTATGGTCATATCAGTCCTTGGATTAGCATAGGCGGATATTCTGTAGCAACAGGTACACAGTATCTGAGACTGAGGCACAACGACCATTGGGTAAATGATGTGTTTGTAGGAGCGGGTATTGGTACTGTAGCCACCAACTTCTCATACTATCTCGCAGACTTGATGTTTGGAGAAAAGGGACTAAGAAACAAGCCCCGTCTTATGATGGCCGATATACAGCGTACGCTACAGTACAATGCTCAACCGACATCATTCTCACTTATCTCAGGTATTGAAGCCGGCAAGAAAGATTTGTCTTCTGAAGCTTATACTGTCGTACCAGAGTACGACGGCAATATCAATCTCAAGACAAGCGCCGTATTTACAACAGGTATCGAATACTCATATTTCTTCAACAAAAACCTTGCCGTCGAAGCAATGGGCAGGGTAGCAACAGCACAAGTCAAGGCTGAGACAAATGGATATACAGTCAAGCCACCTTCATACTACAGCTGCAATATAGAGCAATATCACCTTGATGCTGGCATAAAGTACTCACACCTCGTCACGCCCAACCTGCGAGTTTCGGGCAGAATATATGGTGGAGGCAGACTGACTGAAGCTGCCGATATGGAGTATAAGTCTTCAGGTAGTCCATTTGTCAGCATACCGCAAGACACATCTGCAGAGTGCGGTGGAGGCATAGGTATCGACTATATGAATGGTGAGAAGTTTGCTGTCGGCATGATAGCTGACTACAATCACACCTTCTCCAAACTTATGCCTAATCGTTGGGTACTGGGTATGCAATGGAAGATAATACTGTAAAGATAAAAACACGTCCGGTACTTTCACGTAACACGTCCGGTACTTTCACATGAAACATCCGGACCTTTTAGCTAAAAAGTCCGGATGTCTTAGTATACATATCCTTTACAATTTATTTGCTACCAATAAAGAGTAGTATCATAGACAATATAACAAGGGATAGATCAATAAGTTTTGACTTGAGATTCTTCTCCTTGAATACCATTGCGCCAAACAAGAAACTAACTACTACACTTCCACGTCGTATCATACTCACAATACTAATCATGGCATCATCTTGTCCTAATGCGTAGAAGTACACAAAGTCTGCGGCGGAGAGAAATATACTGATAAATATGATGCTCCAGTCCCAATGGAATGGGGTAGTGTTCTTGCGCTTTGGATACCATAGTATGAGAAGCATGAGTCCCATCATGAAGAATTGATAGATGTTATACCACGACTGTACAGCCATCTTGTCCAGTCCAACACCTCCCTGTGCACCATCTGGCAATACTGCCGGTGCCATGAGATATCTATCATATAGACCACTAAGCGCACCAAGGATGTTGGCTGCAAGCACAAACACTATCCACTTGTTGTGTTTGAAGTCGATTCCTTCTTTCTTGCCACTTCGGCTAAGCAGATAGAGCGATACGATGGCAACTATAACTCCCGCCCATTGCCATGCGTTGAGATGCTCGCCAAAGAATGTCAAAGCTCCAATAAGCACCATGACAGGGCGTGTTGCGTTGATTGGACCTACTATTGTGATAGGAAGATGCTTGATGCCAAAGTAGCCAAATATCCACGAACTGAGTACAATCAACGACTTGAGCAAGATATACTTATGTCCCTCCCATCCGTATGAATGGGTATAAAAGAGGGAGTCCTCATCAAGCCATCCTTGTGCAGAACTGATAATGAATGGCAGAAAGATAAGGCTTGAGAATAGCGTATTGAGAAATAGTACTGGTATTACGGCATTGTCTTTTAGAGACTTCTTCTTGAACACGTCATAAAATCCAAGCAGACATGCTGATGTAAATGCTAATATGAGCCACATATTGATAAAAAAGCCCTAACCATATTGGCGCGTATTGATAACGAACGCAGGGCAAATTGTTAATTGATTGTTATTGATGATTATTGATGATTTATTGATTTTCTGTAGTTATCTCTGGATATTCCACATCCACAAGAAACAGCGCATTGCCTGGTACACTACTGCCAGCAAGACAGCGGTCCTTACCTTCGATAATATTGCGGAACCCCTGTTCGTCCATTTTGCCTCGACCAACCTCAAGCAAAGTGCCGACTACAGCCCTTACCATATTGCGAAGAAATCTGTCTGCCTTTATTGTGAATATCCATTCGTCTTCTGATGCCTGATGCCACTCTGCTTTCATGATCTTGCAGTTGTTGGTCTTGACATCGGTATGAAGTTTGCTGAATGAAGTGAAGTCTGTATATTCAAACAGACATTTAGCCACATGATTCATCCGTTCGAAGTCCAGTCCCCATGGACATCTGTATGCATAATGTCTAAGAAATGGTGACTTGCTCGTCGCTACGTGATACTGGTATGTACGTGATATTGCAGAGAAACGAGCATGCATATCTTCTGCAACAGGTATTATTGACTTGATAGCAATATCCAGAGGCAATATACGGTTGAGCCGTCCGACAAGCTGCTTGCTGTCAAATTTCACTTCTGTATCAAAGTGCGCAACCATCATGCTGGCATTGACCTCAGTATCAGTACGCCCAGCTCCGACTATCTCAATATCAGTACGCAGTATAGTACTGAGCCCCTTCATTATTGTCTCCTGCACGGTGGTTGCATTAGGCTGTATCTGCCAACCATGATATTTGGCGCCATCGTATGACAGGTATATGAAATATCTCATGCTTGAGTTTGTATTACTAAAAGAAACTAATTATGCATTATCATCTCACCGTCAGATGAAAACACTTTTGTCTGAACTCATACTTCACATAGCACTTACCCTCATCACGCAAGTCTCTGAGCACTTCTGCAAGTACCTGCTTAAGGCGGTCATCCCATCGTGCCTGTTCGGTATTAGCTGTATATTTGCCAGTAAGTGGATAAAACCTTGTGTAAGATATGTCTATTGTCGTACCATAGCAATGGCAAGAGTTAGAAGTAGCATTGCGGTTACCACGTTGCAGTTTTGCCACATCTCTATTGGTACGGAGTACCGACGTGACGACCGGTATATATAAGTCCATACCTTTAGCGTGTAGAGAGTCGACAAAGTTGATGCCAATGGTATTGAGCAGATGCTGAGCTCTCGGCACAAGATAAGGCATGGAGTAAGTCAAGTGCTCAACTGCATAGAATGGTGAGGAACTGATGTTGACAAGTTTGCGTTTGCGGACCTGTTCCTTGATTTGCTTTCGGTTACCCAGCGGTCTGATACCTCTTGACTTTGCAGCAGATAGTTGCACATCATTCGAATCAGGAAAACACTCATCATAGTTGCCTATATATACCATCCTATATGATGGTAGAGACGATTTTACCGAATCCTTTTCAAGAAGACAAGAATCTGTGGCACTGGCGGAATCGTCAGTTGTAATTATGCTGTCAGTCTTAGTCAAAAGCTTGTTGTCATCAGTCTCAGTTGAGTCATCCGACTGATATATCTCCTGATCTCCCACATATACCTCCTCATAGTCTTCTCCGTATTCGTCTGTTACATAATGAGGAGTTTCAATGTCATCAGTAGGTACATATACATGAAAGAAATGACGTATAGCTGCCAATACGGCAATAAAGCAGACGAAGAACAACAAAAACTTCTTCTTGCTGTACTTCACTCTCTTCTCTTCCGTGCAGTCGCGAGTCCTGTCTTCACTCCTCGCTCTCCTGCGTCTTGGTCTAATGCCTGCGTCAGACATGTTATCGTTATCTATCTCTTTACCTATTGATTGTCTAAAACGCTGCAAAGGTACTAATAAAAATTGGTAATCGGGCTTATACCGATTACCAATATACTGTATCTATGAATAAATGTGTCTTATGACAATCTTCCAGAATACCCTATAAGCGTTTTAATGCGTTTATTAAGATAATCCGACTTCATGAGTTGCTCTACGCTGAGGTGCATACGATAACGCCAATAATGCCGTGGATTGGCAGGAATGTTGATTCGTTCTGCAGCAGTATCAGGGTAACGAAGTTCTTCATCCATTGCCAACCAGTCCTGCAACGAGAGGAGGCACAACATGGATGGACTGAAGAGATGACGATTGATAATGTCTTCTGCCAACCAACCTGGCAACGGCTGAGGTGCCTGTCCGTCCTTGTATAACGCATGATTGTAGAACTTCTGCGCTCTCGCTGCGTCTTCCTCCCACCAGAGTCTAAGCGTCGACATGTCATGAGTAGATATTGTGGCAACCGAACGATATGGGTTGTTTTCTACTTTTCCAAACTCAAGCCCCAACGTCTTTGGCATAGACTGTATCTCAAGGCTGAGCATACGCAACTGGTTCATAATCCATGGCACACAGTCTGGTACCATGCCAAGGTCTTCTGCACATACCAGCATACGAGTCGCCTGTGTGAGCATTGGCAACTTATTCATTGCCTGTTCATACCAGAACTGGTTGTGGCGACGATAGAAGTAATCTGTGTAGAGATTGTCAAATGCCTGCTTCTCTGTATCTGACAAGGACATGTATATGTAGTCGCTTTGTGCTGATATACGTGGATGGTACATCGTAGAGAACTTCCTGTCAACAACAAACAGCACACAACTAACCAGAGAGTACAGTCCATCACGTAGACTGATGTTGTCTTCATCCGTCTTGCTCTTGAATGCCGCTTCTATCTTACGTTGAGTATCATATTCAGGCTTCAGGTCATATCTGCCATCTTCTCGCTGATTGAGGTACAAAGTCTTGACGAGATCCTTACGATAGCCAAAGATACAGTCAAGGCTATACTCAGATATGTATGGACGTGTCATGAGTTCGTAGTTGAACTTCAGCCCATAGCTCTCGATCTCATTGACACTCATCGGGAGGGCAGGGGAGAACTGTCCGAGCAACCCATGTACTGAGTCAAGTGGTATCTCCCATATACGGAAGAAACCAAGCACATGGTCTATACGGTATGCATCAAAGTACTCTGCCATCTTGCCAAATCGACGCAACCACCACTTGCATCCATCTTCCTCCATCACGTCCCAGTTGTATGTAGGGAAACCCCAATTTTGTCCGTTGACGCTAAAGTCATCAGGTGGTGCACCAGCCTGTCCATTGAGATTGAAGTAATGTGGTTCGGTCCATGCCTCCACAGAGTTGCGACTGATGCCAATAGGAATATCGCCCTTGATGATAACTCCCAACTGTCGTGCCGTATTGCGCACATCGAGCAACTGCAGATGTAGATGATACTGTACAAAGTAGTGGAGCGCTATATCCTCGTACGCATCACTCTCTGGAGAGCACAGCTTGTCTATGTCGCCCTTGCTGTATGTGCTGTAGCTTGGCCACGACGAGAAGTCTGGTGTAGAATATTTGTCTCTAAGGTATGAGAATGCGGCGTATGGTACAAGCCAGTCTTCATTGTGACAGAAGAAGTCATTGAAGCCCTTGCTTGCGAGAGTCTTCTTGCCTTCTTGCCTATATATGAGAGCCAGATACTCTCTCTTGAGTCGTGCTACAGCCTCATAGTCTATCTGTGGCAAAGCGTTGAGCTCTTGCTGCTTCATCATGAATGTCTCCATCTTGAGCTTGTCATCAAGTTTGCCGACAGCGTTTAGATTGCAATATATAGGATGGAAGGCATAAATACTTATCGCATTGTATGGATATGAGTCCTGCCATGTATGTGCCATCGTAGTGTCGTTGATAGGCAATATCTGTACAGCGTGCATACCAGTCTTGGCAGCCCAGTAAATCATCTGCTTCAGGTCGCCAAAGTCTCCTATGCCATAGCTCTGCTCTGTCCTTATGGAGAATACAGGTATGACGACACCAGCACATTTCCAGTTGTTTATATTAAACTTAGGTGAACAGTCTGTCTTGATAAGTACTTGCTTTGCAGCCAACTTAGGACATCTCACCCTTCTATTCTGTCCATCCTCCCACTGTACTATATGTCCGTCCTTATTGACTATGACATATTTGTATTCAATATCGTTGTACAACAACTCAGCATCGAGATTGACCGCCCATTCCTGTAGAGCAACGAGATTGAGCTTGACGGGAGTAGACCAGTTGCCCAGTTGACCCGTATTGCCGACCACAGCAAGATATTGATCCTTGCGTAATCTTGGTTCTATCACCCTAAGCTGCAGAGTAGACTTGTAGTATTCCATGGCAATATTGATGTCATGAGAAGCTACGCAGTCAGTATATGCAGACGAGAAGAGCGGCAACTCCTCTGGTATTGCTCTCCACCTGTCATCAGCTATATAGCTCGTGATACCCTCCTCTATATGGATGACATGAGGTGCGACTTCCCACTCAGTCCATACCAGGCTACCCTGATTGTACAGAGCATACTTATACTCGATGTGGTCCAACCCCTTAGGCTGTATAGTGATCTCACCCTCCCAGTACAGACCATCGTAAGTCTCAAGAGGGCATTCTCTCACTCTGGTCAGACCGTCACACTTGACTTGCGTCAGCATGATGCGCAGTTCTTCTCCCCACTGTGTCTTGTATTCTACTCGAAAATGTATTTTCATTGGTATATTGATTGTGATTATATAATATTCTTTTGTTCAGCAAGTCTACGAAGGAGTTCGACAGTCACCCTCCATATATCGTCTGCCGTATCGAGATTAACCCGCTCGGAAATAGAATGTGGCTCTATGATACGTGGTCCGATAGATGCAATCTCTAAGCCGGGATACTTCTGTACATAGTAAGCTGCCTCGAGTACAAAGTGCATGGCTACTCGCTTAGGCCTAAAACCAACCACATCAGCAAAGGTGTCGCAAGTCATGTTGAGAAGAGGTGAACTGTCACTCTCCATCCATGCTGGCGTGTCCATGAGCAACTCCACCGTACGTGCTCCATGGTCCGTTGCTGATGTCTTGATGGCAGAGCCATACTGATGCATATCATCGTCGCTGAAACTACGTGTATGGCATGATACTGTAATCTCATCGGCTGTGGTCTGTATCACGCCGATGTTGTTGCTTGTCATCACTGTATCAGGCATGTCCTTACGCATCTCTATCACACCGTATGGAACAGAAGTCACGCATGATATGACAGATGGTGCATTGAGTATATATTGAGCCTGTGTGTCGGTTGCCGTGAGGCGTAT
>JAZLKQ010000135.1:0-1190 GCA_045597745.1 Bacteroidaceae bacterium
TGATTTGTTCTATCTCTGTACCCGTAACCTCTGCACCTGCTTCTTCCTCTGGTGCTGTTGACAGCGCTGTACTGTCCACCATATTGCTGTCGACTACAAGCGTGTCCACTGCCACAGGTACGGTATCACCATACTCGATGCTGATGACGTCAGCACCATAGAGAGAGTCATTCGATTCGTCCGTAATACGGAGCGAAGCATTGTCTGTTCGACTGATTTCGTCTATTATGTATATGGTTCCAAATATAATGGCAATGCCTACGATACCACCTATTATCCATATAAGAATATGTCGGCTGTCGTGTTGCTTTTTGTCCATTGTCAGTATGTTTTTACTTTAGAAAATCATCAAAATATCTTGATATGTGCTCATGCAGGTGCACACGGTCAGTACCCATCATGTTGTGACCGTCACCTGGATAAGTGAACAGGTCGGGGTGGGCGCCTGCATCGATGCAGGCACGTATGAACGTGAGAGTATGCTGTGGTACGCATACAGGGTCGTTGCCTCCGTATATGATCATGAGCCTGCCCTTGAGGTTGCCTGCCTTGCCCAGGAGGCTCGTCTTGCTGTAGCCCTCTGGGTTGGTCTGCGGTGTGTCCATGTATCGCTCGCCGTACATCACCTCATAGTACTTCCAGTCGATGACAGGTCCACCAGCCACGCCTACCTTGAAGACGTCAGGATAAGTGGTCATGAGACTTGTGGTCATATATCCGCCAAAGCTCCATCCGTGTACGCCGAGTCGGTCTGCGTCTACGTACGGGAGCGACTTGAGATACTCTACACCCTTGAGCTGGTCCTTCATCTCCTCGACACCAAGTTGACGGAATGTAGCCTGTTCGAAGGCAAGTCCTCTGCGCTCAGACCCACGGTTGTCTATGCAGAACATGACATACCCCTTCTGCGCCATCCACACGTCCCATCCACGTACTCCGTAGTGGCGTGACGCATCGACGTTGTGCGCATGAGGACCGCCGTATACATAGACGATGGCAGGGTAGCGCTTGGATGGGTCAAAGTCCGTTGGGAGTATGAGACGGTAGTAGAGGTCGGTCACTCCATCTGCCGCCTTGAGCGTGCCGAGGCGTATCTCTGGGGTGTTGTAGGCGTCCCATGGTTCGTCGGCAGTCAGTATGTTGACTGCCTTGGCAGTATATGTCGACATGATGTCGACACGTCTCGCAAC
>JAZLKQ010000136.1:0-3265 GCA_045597745.1 Bacteroidaceae bacterium
CGTGCTATGATGGTACCAGCTGGTCACCACGTCATACAGATGATATTTGACCCTCAGAGCGTACACACCACAGAGACAGTAGCGTACGTTGCACTCGCCCTACTCATCATAGCTGTGGCTCTGGGTATATGGATGAACATGAAAAAGCAAAAGGCAGAAGCATGAGAAAGTCACTCGCCATCATACTGACGATTACCGTCTGCTCGTTTGCCATACAGTCCTGCAAAGACCATGCTGGCACCAACGACGTGGCAGACCTGCTCTACTCCGACACTACATACTGGTATGACAATGGTAGAGAGGTCGACGAGTCGCTCGTAGATGTATTCTACATATTGCCGACATGCGTATTTGACTGGACTGACTCCACAGGACAGGTATGCCGATATGCATCGCTTACAGACGAAGTACAGAGACGTGCCATGCGTCCGTCATACAGTCTTGCCGACGAGATATTTGCCGACAGCGCCAACTTCTTCGCTCCATACTACAGGCACATCAGCCTTGATGTATGGATGGAGGGCGAGGACTCTGTCAAGAAGTATTTTCCTCATGCTATGGACGACATACGCCAAGCATTCGACTACTACATGACACACCACAACAATGGACGTCCATTCATACTTGCTGGATTTAGCCAAGGTGCGAAATGCGTAGTCGAACTCATCAAGGGATTTGACCAGCAGACAGCATCGAGACTCGTTGCCGCATACGTATGTGGATACAGGGTGACAGACGACGACATACAGGCATCTCCATATCTCTTGCCTGCCAATGGCATAGACGATACTGGTGTCACTATCGCATACAATACCGTAAGCGATACATCTGCCATCAGCCCTGTCATCAGCGCAGGCAACAGATATGTCATCAATCCCGTGTCATGGTCTACATCAGCAGATGCACAGCAACTCAGCGACAGCATCTCTATCAGCATAGACTCCGTACACCAGGTACTTATGGCACAGGGCATCGATCCGTCTACAGCTTACAATCCAAGACTCGCCTCGCTCCTGCCTCTTGGCAATCTACATCTGCTCGAACTGACTCTATACAAGGAGCTCTTGAAGGAAAATGTCAAACGAAGAATAAGGAAGTACAATAACTAACCTATATTTATAAGCTTATAAAATCAATATCACAAGAGATGAAACTCATCGTCTGCATGGTGTTATTTGCACTCATTGCAGTCCCATCATTTGCACAGTATTATAAAGTGACGGGCAACCACGTACAGATACGCAAGGGACCTGGCACAAGTTATGCAAAGGTCATGTATATAGGCGAAGGCATGGACATGTCTCACCCTACTCCTGCATACCTCAACAAGGGCAACGTAGTCAAGGCACGTGGCGCAGCAAAGAATGGTTTCCTGCCTATACAACCAGGACCTAACTGCTATGGATGCAGCGAAGGCTGGGTGTCTATGCAATTTCTCACAAAAGCTGTAAAGTGCGCATCATGCAATGGTGCTGGTACTAAGGACAAGGTGTGTTCGGTCTGCAAAGGTGATGGCGGAGAATGTTGCATCATCGGCGCAGGATTTAGAGAGTGCAAGAGCTGTAACGGCGAAGGTGCAAAATAAGATATTACCCCAAATAATAGATATTTCATAACTGAGGGCGTAAGTGGTATAAGAAAGCCGCAGCACAAGGATATGAAAATGCTAAAAACAGGAAAAACATTTCTTGTATACTACAGAACAACGTGCTGACAAAGCTACATGTTTTATTGTTTTTCCTGTTTTTGTAAAGAAGAAGTCTAATACTTCAAAAATAAACATACGGTCGACTGAAGCTAGACATACGTATGTCTAAGCTTAATCGACCGTATGTCTAAGCCTGATCGACCGTATGATGTATATCAAGCAAAAAGTATGTGATATTGTGACGACATCGAGGCCGCAATCATAAAGGACGCATTGCGTATGTGTATGTGAAAGAGGTAGAACTACCACCGAAAAGAAGAAAATGAACGCTTTGTTGTTCGTAATTCGAGAAAAGTACGTAACTTTGCAGCCAGTTAACTAAAGGGGTGCTCATTGCGATGGGCTGAGATCATACCCATGAACCTGATGCGGGTAATGCCGACGTAGGAAGGATTGAAACGATAAAGGAAACAAACCTTTGCCCCTTTTCATTATTAATCTTTAGTTAAACTCTTTATTTTATGATTAAAATGAGCCTTGCAACATGCCTGATGCTTTCCAGCGTAGGTATGCTTGCACAGACAAAGAGTCACGAAGCAGACTCTTTGCGTATTAAGGAACTCGAAGAAGTTTCGATTGTAGCTATCCGTGCTAAGGGCAACACGCCAGTAGCACACACAGACATGAGCAAGTCGCAGATAGACGAGCTCAACTCTGGCAAGGACCTCCCATTCATCATCTCCATGACACCAAGTGTTACTGTATCTTCTGATGCCGGCAATGGCATCGGATATACTGGTATACATGTACGTGGTACAGACCCAAGCCGTGTCAATATCACAGCCAACGGTATCCCTCTCAATGACGCAGAGAGTGCTCAGGTATACTGGGTCAATATCGGTGACTTCGCAAGCAGCGCAGAGAGCATACAGATACAGCGCGGTCTCGGTACATCAACCAATGGTGCAGGAGCATTTGGCGCATCTATCAACATACAGACTGACAAGCTCGGCACTACTCCATACATGGGTATCGATCTCTCTGCAGGATCATACGGCACCAACAAGCAGACATTCAAGTTTGCCACAGGACTCCTTGGCGGTCACTGGGCAGTGCAGGGACGTCTCTCTCATATCGGCTCTGACGGATATATAGACCGTGCAAGCACTAAGCTCAACTCTTACTTCCTCCAGGGCGGATACTATGGCGACAACACTATCGTCAAGTTTATCACATTCAACGGCACTGAGGAGACTTACCACGCATGGAACTATACCAGCAAGTATGAGCAGAGCCTCTACGGACGCCGCTACAACTCATGTGGTGAATACTATGATGCTGACGGCAATCCACACTATTACAAGGATCAGACAGACAACTATCATCAGCAGCACTACCAGCTCCTCCTTGACCAGACTATCACAAACATGTGGAAGCTCAACGTCGGTCTCCACTACACCAAGGGACAGGGCTACTATGAGGAGTACAAGACTAACCGCAAGCTCGTGGAGTACAACCTCACGCCATACTATGATAAAGATGGCAACCTCGTCAAGAAGATGGATCTCGTACGCCGCAAGCAGATGGACAATGACAAGTCGGAGGCCAAGCGGTCTT
>JAZLKQ010000137.1:0-2586 GCA_045597745.1 Bacteroidaceae bacterium
CGTGGAGCCTTCACAATGACACCTCCGGCACTGCGGTTGCGGCTGATGGATTCATAGGTCAGTCTGGCCGCTTCGTACTCTGCCTTGGCGAGCTCGAAATCTTTCTCACTGACTATCTGGTCTTTGACCAAAAGCTGAGCGCGATCATACTCGCGCTTGGCCTGTTCGTAGGCAATGCGAGCCTTTTGCACAGGATCGCCATCGGCCATCTGCATGTCTGCCGATGTGAGGGAGAAGAGCGTTGTGCCACTCTCTATGCGCATACCTTCGGAGATGTGTCCGGTCTGACCTACGCGTCCACTGATGGTTGCCACGACGGTGGTCTCGTCGCAGGAGGCTGCCATGACACTTCCATTGGTATGGATGACGCCATGGAAGGGTGCAGGTTTGATGCATTCCACCTCCACTCCTGCTGCTTTTGCCTTGGCGGCATCAAGCACAATCTCGTCTGCGTGCTTGTGACCGGCCTCTTCATGTTCATCGGCCTCATGCTCGTGCTCGCCGTCCCCGTCATGATGGTGCTCCATCTCCTCTTCGTTATGGTGAAGGTTAACATTTCCACATGACGACACGCAAGCGGCTCCTATTAAGAAAAGGAAAATTATTGCATACACAATAATTCCGTGCATCCTCAAACCCCTGAACAGGGATATTAGACTAATGTTAATGCTTGTTTTTGAATCTATCATACCTATCTATTTATATTTGCACTGCAAAGGTACAAAACAAAAAGTGCAACTTGGTTGCAAATGGAACAATTCCTATTTCTGCGTCGATGTCATGATTACCGACAACAGTTTTCTTGTTATCATGTCAGAGTTGCATTTCTCCAAATCAATCAAAAAAGAGAGGCTGCAGTCTATGTGCAACCTCTCTCATTAAGTGTTTATGCTAACAGGTTATTGAACCATCCTGTTATTTCCATAAATCATACATCAACTCGTCAAAGAATATGGGTTCCTCTTCGCGAGCATATCCACCACCAGGTTCCTTTGACTCTTCGCCACTGGGGCTTGCAGCCAGCACGTTGGTTGGGAGAGTGTGGTAGATGTTGACTGCGGGTGTGATATAATACTTCTTCATATTACTTTACCATTCGCTTGTTACCATTGATAATGTAGATACCACCCTTGTTGGTTGAGCCAACCTGACGGCCGTCCAGCGTGTAGATACCCTTTGTGGGAACAAGGCTGCCATCTTCCTTAACAGTAAGGATAGCGGTGGTCTGACCGTTCTCGTCCTGCAGCACAGCCTCGATAGCCTTCACGTTGTAGTTATTGGACTGCTTCCAGAGGTATGCGCGGAAGGGCTTCAGTATACCCTCGCCCGTTGCAGGGCCGAAGGATGCATCTGCATTAAAGGTGTAGCTGCCTTCGGGCATGTCTGAGTAGGGCATCTCGCTGAGAGTACCTGAGAAGTAGGTTCTGATGTCGTTGTTCTGGAAGATCACTGAACCCTCGCTATAGTTGTATACATTGATCTCACGAGTAGGAGTTTCGTAGTAATAGATATCCTGTCCCCAGCAGTTGGTCATCTTTACGTCCTTCTCTGTATTTGCAGTTTCAACAATGAAGGGCTGATATTCTTCAACTTCATCATAGCTGTTCATTTTATTGAATATAATGCGCAGCTTTTCTGTATTCTTGTTATAGAACATCAGGAAAGGTATGTACACATTCTTAACATTTGACATCTGGCTGATAGCTACACGGAAAGGCATATAGTAAGAACCGAAGGTAGACACATTTGCAGCTTCACGCTTGTAGAGAATCTTGTTGTTTTCATACCAACCTTCAACAAGTGTTGGTTCATCATCGGTAAGAACCAGATCGTATGTCTTCTCGGTGAAGCTATAGTTGAACGTCATATTTAAATCATAAACCCTGAATGTGAAGTAATAGGTATTGCCTTCCATCACATCGAAATTGAAGGAGCTTGTCCAATCCTCTCTAGAATTCTGAGTATTGTCGTTCACATACACCTTTATAGGCTGGAAATAATTATCAGTACTTATAGAGATTAAGCCATCTTTATTAGCTTCATACTTATACCATACTATCTTGTTATAGTCTGTGGGAATAACAGTATTTTCTACATTGAGTGCGTATGCCGTGCTGCGTGACTCACCGGCCTTGGGTTCTGCAAAAGTTGCATTTACGGTATATTTGCTATTCCCGTAATCTGTACGTACAATTACACTCTGGCCTGGAACCACAGCACAGGAATTATTGCCTATATCATAACCATACTCACTGAGAATCATGGTATCATATCCATTAGAGGTTTTGATATTCAGGATCATTTCTACGTCACTGTCGTTTGTTACTCGGTAGAAGGTTCTCTTTTCTACATCGTAGCTCATATCCAGTTCCATGTCGATGGGGCTCTCGAAGGTATCTCCAACTTCTAATTGATGTAGAGATACAGATACAGTGGCATTTTCTTCATAAATGTTAGACCACACATCAAATATATAGGAGTCATGTGCACCAAGAACAAAGGGTTCGAAAATATATCCATTACCACTTCTGCTTCCCTGTACAAGCATGTCTTTGTCGTAAGGGTTGGTTACCACAAAGTAATAGC
>JAZLKQ010000138.1:0-2351 GCA_045597745.1 Bacteroidaceae bacterium
TTGGAGGCAAGTTTCTGCAGGTCCTTTGGATAATGATTGGTGTATGTCTGTGCCTGAATGCCGATAGCGACTACCAGCATTGCAATGGTTGTCATGATGACTCTCATGATATGTATGATTGTATGATTAATAAAGTTAGTATTGTTATGATTAGTACTGCTCTTCTGCGTTAGGGAATGACATGTCCTTTACGCTCCTTACATAGTCGCCTACGGCGTCGGTAATAGCAGTGTATACGTCGCCGAAGTGGCGGAGGAACTTAGGCTTGAATCCACGGTTCATGCCAAGCATGTCTTGCCCTACAAGTACCTGACCATCACAACCATTGCCTGCTCCGATGCCGATGGTTGGTGTGTTGACTTCTGCTGTGACCTTATTGGCAAGAGCTGAAGGTATCTTCTCGAGTACTATGCCTATACAGCCTGCTTCTTCGAGGAGTTTAGCGTCGGCAATCAGTTTAGCGGCTTCTGCTTCATCCTTAGCTCTCAGTCCGTAGCCTCCAAACTTATTTACGCTCTGAGGTGTTAGTCCAAGGTGACCACATACAGGTATGCCCGCATCGATGATGCCCTTGATAGTGTCGATGATCTCGGCTCCACCTTCCAGCTTGAGCGCATCAACTCCTGTCTGCTGCATCATACGTATTGCGTTCTTTACACCTTCGTCTCGGTTGACCTGATATGTACCAAAAGGCATGTCACAGATAACGAGCGCTCGTCTAACACCTCTTGCTACGGCTGCGCCATGGTATATCATCTGGTCTATGGTGATAGGTAGAGTGTTGGAATAGCCTGCCATCACATTGCTGGCAGAGTCGCCAACAAGTATTGCGTCAACGCCAGCGGCATCTAATATCTGTGCCATTGTATAGTCGTATGCTGTGAGCATGGCTATCTTCTTGCCTTCAGCCTTCATCTGTGTGAATCGTGTGGCAGTAATCTTCTTGGTGTCTTCTACTAAGTAACCTGACATAGTATGTAGGGTAGTTTGTATTAATGTTGATGATGAATGTTTTTGCCTGACCTTTGCTCTTGTGTATATCATTTAGATGAGTGCACAGACCTTATTGTATGATAGGGTAGTGAAGTCATCGACGACATAGTTGCACTTGTCCGCTATTGCCTCTCTGCTGTTGGTAGTGGCGAGTCCTATGGTATAGATGCCTGCAGACATGCCAGCCTCAAGACCTGTGAACGCATCCTCAAATACTATACATTCGTCGAGCTTTGCATCAAAGACTCTTGCCCCGAGCAGATAGCAGTCGGGATTAGGTTTTGAAGCGGCAAACATCTCGGCGGTAAGTATCTTGTCAAACAGATTCTCAAACTCAGGTACACTTTGCTTTACGCTATTCATCTTCTTCTCGTTAGAACTTGTCACAACTGCACATTTCACGCCGTTGGCTCTAAGTTCTTGTATAAATGACTTTGCGCCAGCGACAAATCCATATTGCATGTGACGTTCCCATTCATCGAGTTCGACAGTAATCTTTGCCTGCAACTCTGGGTCAGGGAAGTATCTTCCATATATCTGTGTGAGGGTTGTACCTTTGATAACCTTATCAAAGTTTTCGATGTCTGGTCTATATTTTCTGCCAATGCCTCCCCAGAAGATGGAGTATTGACTCTCTGTGTCAAAGACTGTGCCGTCTAAGTCAAATAGTGCAACTTTAAGTTTACTCATATCTGTCATGGTGGTTCTTTTGTCGAGCCCACGATAAGAAGTTATGTCTCTGTGCTATGTATGATATACTGCGTATAAGCTTTGCAATGCGTACAACTAAAGCTCAAATGGCCCTGTAGGAATCTTACGGCGAAGTACTTCAAGCATAAAATCCTTGCCTGCAATGATGCCGAACGAACGCAGATGACATTCTATGGTCTTGCGTGCAAGTTCAGGATGATTGTTCTCTTCGCTAAGGTGGCAGAGCCATACGTTGTGCAGATTAGGGTGCAGATGTTCTGCCAGTACCTGTGCTGTCTGCGTATTGCTCATGTGCCCGTTGCCGCTTGCAATCCTTTCCTTTAGTATCTGAGGGTATTTGCCTGTCTTGAGCATTTCCACGTCGTAGTTGGCCTCTATCACGAGATGGTTGCTCATGTCAATGTACTTCTTGACATTGTCAGTAGGGGCACCAACGTCGGTCATGATAGTGAATGTCTTACCTTCGCATTGTATGCAATAGCCGTTGTTCTCGGTAGCATCGTGAGGAATATAGAATGCTGTGATGCTGAAGTCTCCTATCATAAAAGGCTTGTCCTGCTCAATGGCGATGATATTCTTAGGGTCAATCTTCTTGAACGCGTGGTAGTTGCGACTGATACCATTGTGGACATTCTGCGTAGTATACA
>JAZLKQ010000139.1:0-6177 GCA_045597745.1 Bacteroidaceae bacterium
GACAGACGGAGTATTTGCTACATCAGAAGAAGCTATGGCTGCTAATCTTGCTATCGTTGACAGAACAGGTAAGGAAATTCCATTCGTAGCTGGTGATATGAAGTTTGTAGACAAGGATGGCAATGGCATCATCGATTCAAATGACCGTTTTGTAATTGGTGATCCTAATCCAGATATCTTCGGTAACATCTTTACAAACTTCCACATCGGTAAGCACTGGTCTGTTGGTGCATCATTGCGTTACTCACTTGGCAATGACGTCTACAACTACCAGCGTGCTCTCTCAGAGAGTGGTTCTATGTTCATCAACCAGACTACAGCAGTCAACCGCCGTTGGATAACAGAAGGTCAGAAGACTGATATCCCTCAGGCTATCTATGGTGACCCAAGAGGCAACAGCCGTTTCTCAGACCGTTGGATTGAAGATGGTTCATACCTCAAGCTTAAGAATGTGAACATCAGCTACAAGATTCCTGTACAGAACCAGTATCTCCAGGGTATCACAGTATGGGCTGCTGCCAACAACCTCTTCACAGTATCTAAGTACCTCGGTGCAGATCCAGAAGTGTCTTGTGGCAATAGCGTACTCTACCAGGGTATCGATGCAGGCTTCCTCACATCAGGACGTAGCTTCCACCTCGGTGTAAAGATCAATCTCTAATCATAGGATATGTCCCCTCCCTCTTATGGAGGGCGGGGACACTCCAAGTCAATTTATAAAATATAGATTATCATGAAGATTTCAAATAGAATACAGAATGTCCTCAAGCGAGCTGCTGTCGTTGCGCTTCCACTCGTTGGTGCTGTAGGCGGAGGCCTCCTTACTTTGACATCTTGCGAGGACATGTTCACTGCAGACAACAATCTTGTGACTACGGATCTTACCCCACAGGATACTGTCTATCAGGTGATGGGTATCGTGCAGCGTATGCAGAAGCTCGCTGACCGTACAGTACTTCTTGGAGAGGTACGTGCAGACCTTGTAGATATCAATCCATCTGCATCTGTAGATGTCCAGGAGTTGTCTAACAATACGGTGTCTACTGACAACAAGTACAATAATCCTACAGACTATTACGCAGTCATCAACTCTTGTAACATCTACCTTGCTCACGTAGACTCACTTCTCAAGACACATGGAGAGTACTACTACGAGAAGGAAATAGCTGGCGTAAAGTGTTTCCGTGCATGGTGTTATCTTGAGCTTGCCAAGATCTATGGTGAAGTCCCATTTGTCACAGAGCCTGTCATCAGCGCTGAGGCAGCAGAGCAGATTGTTGCTTCAGGTCAGAAGAAGGGTATGGTGGACATTTGTACATACCTCATCAATGACCTTGCCAAGTATCCATACATGAGCAAGAACCTTGAGCTCCGTCCTGCATACGGTAACCAAAGCTGGAATGGTATGAGCTACAACAACTTCTTCATTCCTGCACGTGTCATGCTTGCTGAGCTCTATCTTTGGAGAGCAACATTTACAGGAGACAGAGGCGACTATATCAATGCTATCCGTCTCTATCATGACTTCTTCACATTCCCAAATGAGGAGCGTAGCGTGAGCCAGATTTCAAGTAGCGGTCTATCATACGCTCATTGTTCTTGGAGTACCCAGGATAGAGAGTTTGCTTCATACCCAATTGATAGTTATGGACTAAATATCTTCGAGCCAGCACGTCCTTATCAGAATGTAGGTGTTATCCCTATGGACTCTGTAGAGTACTTTGGTGAGGTATCAGAGCTTCGCGACATATTCTGCTCACAGTACCGCAACAAGTACTACCCAGAGGTTAGCCCATCAGCACGTGTACGTGAGATATCAGCTGAGCAGGACTATTGTCTCTATATTCCTAACTCTGTAAAGCCTGATACTGTATACGGACCTCATGAGCTCAATATCCTTCGTGACAACATCTTGATTGGTGATACACGTCTCTATTCTGTATACTATACAGAGAGCAACCTTTCAGAGAATCAGTTTGATGGTGAGCTTGCTACTACAAAGGAAGTTATACTTAAGTGGTCTGAAGGTTCAAGTCGTCTCTCTACAGACAAGCGCAACTCATACATGCCATACTTCCGTATCAACATCCTCTATCTCCACCTTGCTGAGGCGCTCAATCGTGCGGGATTCCCATGTACTGCTTACGCAGTCCTCAAGTATGGTTTGAGCTACGAAACAATGAACGATCCTGATATCATCCCTGGTTATGAGTTTGATGATCTTGCAGAGATTAAGTCATACGGATTTACTCTCAGCGAGCCTTACTATACTGGTGAAATGGCAGAGCAGTGTAATGGTAGCTTCGTTATATGGCCATCTAACGTCTTCTATCAGGTAGACAAGAAGTCATCTAACAGCCTCAACCAGTACCCATCAAACGCTCACCTTCAGATTGGTGTACACTCTATCGGTAGTGGTGATACAGAGTTCAATACTCGTTACTGGCTCGATGACGAAGAGACTTTGTCAGGTCTTACAGAGTACCCTGTTATCCCTGATACAGTAGGTCTTCCTAAGAAGAACGCTACTGCAGCAGATACACTTGCTTGGCAGGAGTCTCTCATTGCACGCGATGAGGCATTGCAGAAGTACGCAGAGGTTTATGAAGCAAATATGGAATATCTCTCTTCAGACGAGATTGTTGCTAAGCGTAAGGCGCGTGTGGCAGAACTCATCCTTACAGAGGAAGCTCTTGAGGGTATGTTCGAGGGTACACGTTTCTACGACCTCATGCGTTACTCATTGCAGGAGAACAAGCCAAACTACCTCTTTGAGGCTATCGGCAAGCGTAAGGGTAAGGTAACTACAGATTCTGGTGCAAGTAGCCTTGCAGGCGGTAATTGGTATATACCTCTACGAAGCAGATAACGTTTCTTCGTAGACACATCATAACAAAAAGACTCCCTTTGCATCTGCATTGGGAGTCTTTTTTATAAGTTATCACTCGCTAATACTTTTCTTTACAATACATCGACCGCACGATTTGTTTTAATCGACCGGTCGATGATTTTTGCACATACGTATATGCTATTAGTGCTCCATTCATGTTAGTCCGTTTTGGAGTTATGTTTGTTTATACTACCAGTATGGTGTGTATGATAGCGAGTGCCACGATGCCGCTTAGAGCATACAATAGTCGTCTTGCTTCATGCTTGTATAAGTACGTGATGAGAGAGATGATGATGAAGTACATGACACATACCTCGAATGGAGTAGGAGTGATGTGAATGGTGGAGTAGGGTTGTGTACTGATGATATGAGCAATGTAGTTCATACATCTGGCTACGAATGTCAAGACTGTAGATACTACTGCTTGAGCGTCAGCCCACCATATCAGCATCCACCACAGTACAGATGCTCCCATCAGTATCGTTGCCAGGAGCGAAACAATCATGGTGCTTACTATGCCAAGTAGTGGCACCTGATGGAAGTGGTAGGCAACGAGTGGAGCGGTGACTATGGTACAGACTGCACTTACGCATATCATGCAGATGATGCCACGTAGCCATCTGTGCTTTACCCTCCTAGTTAGTTTCACAATCGGAGTGATGGTAGTGCTGATGCCCGCTACGGATATGAAGGACAACTGAAATCCGATGTCCATGATCTGCATAGGATTGTATATGAGCATAGCCAATGCTGCGAGTCCCGCCACATTGAAAGATGATGTCTGAAACTCAAAGTTCTTGCCGACGAGCATCACGCTACACATTATAGAAGCTCTGACGAGCGATGACGGGAATCCGGCTATTGCATCAAATGCCCACAGTGCAATGATGATGATGCCTGTGGCGACCTTTCGCCAGCGATGATTGGAGAAGTTGGCAAATAGCAGCATACTTATCAGAGCGTAGATGACGGTGAGATGAAATCCCGACAATGCCAGTATGTGACTTAGCCCGGCTCTTGAGTATTGCGCTTTTTGTTCTGCTGTCATGGATCTGCGGTATCCTGTAGTCATAGACTCGATGACAGCACCTTCATCTCCAGAGATGCCCGCCTCACGGTATGCAGTCACCATGTCTGTTTGCAGTCTACCGAATATGTTGCGTATGTCTGTGGCGTTGTCAGTATGGACGATCGACCAGCATTTGTCATTGGCGTAGCATGTGGCGCTGACCTTATTGTAAAATAGATGTTGTCTAAATGCCTTGTATGGCAGGTCGTCGGCGTGAAGGTCTGTTGGGCAGCATGGGGCAAATCCGTACCGTGGCCTGATAGTGATACTGTCGTATTGGTGTACTTGACTTGCAAGCTGTAGGGGCGAACATGTACTGCTGCTGATATATGCCAGTATGGTAGCGTCGTCGTTTCGTACTTTTATGGCGATAGACTTGGGTTTGACTTCGGGAATGGATATGATTTGCCCTGACATTTCTGTCTGCTGTTGAGGTATTGCAGTACGTGTGTTGTGGTAGTGTACGTTCAGCAGGGTATATCCGAATATCAGGCAAAACAACGTGACGAATATGCCAAAGTACGGCGACTTGTATCTTTCGTCACCAACATACATGGCTATTACCGGACATAGTACCAGCAATGCGATGCACAGATATGTGGTGTTGATCTCTATGCCACCGTCATTGCATACACTCGACAGCGTCATCCCGATGATGGTTGGGATGCCGATTCTCAGCATAGAGTAATGACGTATGGTTTTTCCGAAAGATTGTTCCATCGCTATATTACCATTGTGTGTTTGGGATAGTTTAATCTTGACTTTGCTATACAAACATACTACTTTTTATTAAAAGTGGAGATGAAAAGCAATGATTTTAATGTAGTGTAGATATGATTTGCATGTTTTTTGATAACTTTGCGTGCATACAAATATTATTGAAGTATGGATAATTTCATTTTTTACAGCCCCACAGAGTTTGTGTTTGGTACTGATGCCGAGTGTAGGGTAGGGGAGTTGCTAAGGAGATATGGTGCGTCAAAGGTGCTCATAGTCTATGGCGGTGGTAGCGTGGTACGTAGCGGATTGCTCGACAAGATCAAGGGTCAGCTTGCTGATATGCAGATGCCATTTGTGGAGCTTTCAGGAGTTCAGCCCAACCCCGTCGACACGAAAGTCTATGAAGGTATAGACGTCGTGAGGAACGAAGGCGTGGATTTCATTTTGCCTGTCGGTGGCGGCTCTGTCATTGATACGGCTAAGGCTATAGCTGCAGGTGCATTGTATGATGGAGACTTCTGGGACTTCTATGCAGGCAAGGCAAAGGTGGAGAAGGCTTTGCCAATAGGTGTTGTGCTTACTATTCCTGCTGCGGGTAGCGAGGGTTCGGGCAATTCTGTTATCACTCGTCTTGAAGGACTGCACAAGTTGAGCCTTCGTACAGTATATGAACTTCGCCCAAAGTTTGCCGTGATGAATCCAGAGATTACATATACGTTGCCTGCATTTCAGACCGCATGTGGTATCGCCGATATGATGGTACACGTCATGGAGAGGTATTTCTCCAATACGGCAGGGGGAGAGACTACCGACAGATTGTGCGAGGCAGTACTGATGAGCATCATCTCCGAGGCTCCTAAGGTCATGGCATGCCCACAGGACTATCAGTCAAGGGCCAACATCATGTGGTGTGGAACTATTGCTCACAATGGTATGTGTGGTGTCGGACGTGAAGAGGATTGGGCATCGCACTTTATGGAACATGAGATTAGCGCTGTATACAATGTAGCTCATGGTGCAGGGCTGACTGCCATTGTGCCTGCTTGGCTTACTTGGATGCTTGACCATAATATTGACAAGGTGGAGCAGATGGCGCGACGCGTGTTTGGACTAACAGGGGCAGATACAGAACCTGGGCTTGTGCCTGCGCAGAAGTATAGACGTGTTGCAGAACTTGGCATAGAGAGGCTGAAGGCTTTCTGGCATTCTATTGGCCTGCCTACCAACATGCGTGAACTTGGTATTGACAATCCGGATATTGATCTTCTTGTAGCTAAGCTCCATGAGAACAAGGGACCTCTTGTCGGCAATTATGTCAAGTTGACTTCCGAACAGACTCGTGAGATTTTCGAACTTGCACGTTGATGACTACTAATTGATTTGCGTTTATCGACTGTTGCTTATTTATCAGTATTATCATTGTTTCATCATGATATTATGCTCGGCATGTATTTGTCGAGCATTTTTCATATTCTCATCACACCTTATTATATATTAT
>JAZLKQ010000140.1:0-3296 GCA_045597745.1 Bacteroidaceae bacterium
GGAACAGCGAGGATGCCTGCCACCATACCCACAGGAAGATATTGGCTTACCGCAATCAGAGCATTTGGCTACTTCCTTTGGCTTCTCTGCCGGATGCTTGCCATCGTATGGGCACTTAGATAATACCTTGCCGCACTTGCCACACTTCTTCTCTGCAGGGTGTTTGCCCTTATATGGACAATCTGCCAACACCTTACCACATGTCTTACATGGGTGCTTGCCCTTGTATGGACACTTGGCAAGATATGCGTTGCAGGTCTTACAGCGTGGAGCCTCAATATGCTGCGCTGTTGCCATTAAGCTCACGAGGAGCATAAGGAGGAAAAGGATCTGTTTCTTCATAAGATTGAGTTAGTTAGTATATTAGTTTTGAGTTAGCGGTATGGTCGGGGGCATCTATACGCCTCGTATCATAGATACGACAACTACACATATATAGGTGAAGAAGACAACGGTCAGGAACATGTCCATGTCGCAACGGAGGAAGCCTGAGGGGGTAAACTGCTCGGATATGAGCTTGACGGTGTTCATCTTCTTCTTAATATAATAATGTATGAAATAGAAGATAGTGCCAAGCGTGATACCGACAACGAATCCTACTGTCACGTCGCCTAAGTAGTGAACACCAAGATACAGGCGTGTGAAGGTGGTGGTCGCCGCCCAGAAGAATAATGTCAGCGATACTCTCTTGCTCCTAAACAGCAATGAAAGGAAGGTCGCCATGCAGAAGGTGTTGCACGAATGTCCAGAGAAGAATCCGTAGCGTCCTCCTCGATAGTCTCTGACTGTATCGATAAGATACATGATGAGCGGGTCTTGCGTAGGTCGCCATCGTGCCACAGTAGGCTTGACCCAACCGGAACATATACGGTCGGCAACGAATATGAGTAGTCCCATCACGAGCACGGTGAGCAGGAACTCCTTGAACGTGCAGTTCTTGAATAATATATACAGGAGCACAACAATAACCAATGACCACGACAATGTATCTGTCACCGTAATCATGACATCGTCCCAAAACACAGACTCACTACCATTGATGTATAGTGTGAGTGCCTGATCGAGCTTGTTGAGTGCGTCTATATCCATTGCTTGTGTATGTGAATATATATATATGTTGCGTTATTTATATCTCTTCCAATACGCCCTTAGGCATCCAGCCTACCTTACCCTCTTCGAGCTTGACTTCTATCCAGTCAGTCATGCTATCATCGAGTATCTGTACTTTTGAACCCGCATGTACTACAAAGAGGTCTGTACTGCTCTCGCTCGGACTGCTCTTTGCTGTAACGGCAGAGTCTATTATGATGGCTTCGAGATGATTGGCGAAATAGTAATGCAGACTCAATGCACAAAGATTGGCGACGATACATACTGCAAGCATGACTCCTGCACAGTAGAATCCCGCCTTGCGATATTGTATCTTTGCCATAAATAGGTATACAGCTATACCTGCCAGCAGCAGCAAGAATGAGACAAATCCTACGCCTACCCACTGGTCAACGCTCATCAGGCAGGTGAAGTCTCGCCACCATGTGACAAAGAACAGTTCTGATGGCGGAGTAACCTTATCCTCTGTCTTGCCTCTGACAAGGGCAAGATTGGCACGTATATCATTGTCACCAGGAGATAGTCTCCATGCTCGCTCGTAGTTGAGAATAGCAAGAGGGAGATTGTCCATCTTGTAATAACAGTTGCCGAGATTGTAATATAAGTCAGAAGACTTCCCTTCCTGAAGCATTTTCTGATAGATGTCTGCCGCCTCCGAATAGTTCTCCTTCGAATAGAGGGAGTCTGCACTTGCCTTTGGCGACTGTGCCATGAGCGAACAGCATATCGTCAATGCAGTTATGATGATCGTTATCTTGTTCATAATTAGTCTTTTATTCCGTGATAGTTATTTCTATGCCTTAGCCATTGATGACTCTATCTCATCTATGATTGCTACTGCACTGTCGTACAGCTTCTCCATATTGTGATTGGCATCGCCTGGAGCATATCGTGCAAACTCACAGTCGTTGAGCGCATCTATAAATCGTCCTGCTACATCCTCTGGAACCGAACGCTCCGTAAGCTGCTGGAGTACATTGTCCTTGTTGAGATGCTCCTGTGGCATGTTGAGCTTGTCTGCCACATATCCCCACAGAGCCTTGAGCACTTCGTCGTAGAACTCGTCCTTCTTCTGCTGCCTTAACAATGACGCTGCGAGTTTCATCCTACGGGTAGCCACCTTGTTGGCTTTCTTGCCACGAGCAAGAGCTACGTTCATGCTGTCGCTCATGTACTTCTTGCCTACAGCAATAAGTATGAAGAACAATATCAATGGTATGATATACAGCAGCAGATGTTTCCAAGAGCCAAACACATTGTCATCGTCGTTGTACAGAGTGACATCGCCTGTCTTGATATAACGGATATCGAAGTTCAAGTCCTTGACACCACGCTGACCACCTGTAAAGTCAGATACTGCCTTGTCAGAATTGCCATTGCCCTTCTCCACTACTATGGTCTGAGGTGCTGACGCTATGGTACGATACTCTCTCATAGCTGTGTCAAAGAAGGTGAACTTGACCGCTGGTATAGTGTATGTACCTGGCTTGCGTGGTACTGCAAGATACTGGAACTGCTTGGTGCCTGCCAGTCCATCTCTCGCAATAGCAAGCTGGTCCTCTACCTTTGGATCGTATGTCTCAAAGTCTTTAGGGAACTGTACCTCAGGTGTCTTGATCAACTTCATGTTGCCTCCACCAGATATATTGACAGTAAAGGTCAACGCATCGTTGGTCTTAATCTTGTTGGAGTTGACTGATGTTGATATGCCGAAGTGTCCGACAGCTCCAGAGAAGTCTGCAGGCTTCTGTGGCAACGGGGAGACGTTGATGATGATACGTGGCGCCACTATCTGCTTCTTGTACTCAAGAATACCTCCATTGCCATTGAAGAACGCATCGATAGGGTCTATCGAAGTGTTGGGTTGACTGACTACACCTTCGTATGTGACTGGGGGTATCTCAAGCTTGCCTGACTTCTGAGGGAATACCACATATTGGCTCCATACTACGGTACGGTAGGTCTTGCCATTGTATGACTCTGCGGAAAACTCCTTATTGCGAGGAAGGTCTATCTCCTGTATCTGAAATCCGTCAAGCGTAGGGAGCTTACCATCAAGTTGAGTAAGATTGACCAATGTGTAGAGCTTGTATGTGATAAGTACAGCCTCCTGCTCATAGACATTTGTACGGCTTGCGGTAGCGAGCATAAACAAGTCATTAGCGCCTATGCCCTTGCTCGAATTG
>JAZLKQ010000141.1:0-1736 GCA_045597745.1 Bacteroidaceae bacterium
CCTGTACCTGCTGGTTATTGTGCATGAGAGCATTAGTCTTCCATGTCTCCACGCCATATATTCCGTTCTGGAACATCTTGAGGGCAAGTGCTGCCTCGCCAAGTTCCTGCATGACTACGTTCTGATAACTGGTATGGAACAAGTTGTGATTCTGCAACGAATAGTCATTGTAGAGGTTCTGTCCCTTATAGTAGTCAGCTACAGACTTGCTGTCATAATCAGGGTCAATAGGTGCCTTGTCGGAGGCGTCGTTGGTGTGTGAATATGAGTTGATAGCAAATGCACGAAGTCTATCAAACCACTTAGGTGCAAGTGGGTCATTAGGGAATAAACCAAGGGTAGCGGCGAGGATGTCTGCTTCCCAACCATTCTCTTCAGCCTTAGTGTCTCCGTTGTATCCTGTAGGGATGCTGCGTCCGAGTTCGTAGTTGCACTCAGCCTTCAGCAGATTGTAGATATACTTGCGTTGCGCTTCAGATAGATCATTCCACTGGAAATATGCAGAGTATGCTACTGACATGGCCCAAAGACTTGACTCCCAAGCGTAGTCGCTTGTTGATGTGCTACCCCAGTATGCTCCGCCAGAACAAACCTTCAGTCTGTTTGCCTTATGAGTCGAATAAGCGAATATGAGAGACTTGCGAGCCATCTCCTCTATCTTGCTCCATGTAACACCTGCTGGCAGCTTGACACCTGCTGGCTTGCCATACTTCACAAGGAATGCGCATATCATCGATAGGTCGGCATTAGGACGAACTCCTTGTTCGTTGCTACCACCTGAGTTTTCGCCTTTGAAGAAACCGCATGACTCGTTAATGCTGTTTGGCTCTGCACATTGGTTCCAGTCATTAACCATGTAAAGCGAAAAGTCTGCAAGCATCTGCAGGAGGTCACCCTTCATGTCAGCCTCACTTACGAACTCATTAGTTATGACTCCCTCGGTATATGAACTAACGCTCTCTTCCGTTGGGTCTTGTGGTTCCTTGTAGTCGTCGCTAAGCTGATAGAGCTTGAAGTTGTCGACCATGATACAAGAACCTCCAGACTGCCATGCTATGTCGATGCCGATAGTTACGCTTCCTGCCTTGGTCACGTCAAAGACTACCTCGCTTGTAGTCCATGCCTTTGATGTGAATACGTTGTTGCTCCCTGCATCAAAAGCAATAGAAGTACTTGCAGAGCCGCCCTTCAGGTTGAGTGTTGAAGATGCGCTGTTGGCGTATCCTGTACGTTGGCTGACAGTAAGCATGTACTTACCAACAGGGAAGTTTGATATAGTCTGAGCAAGACTTGTGGTGCCTGTGCTCCATCCCATACGTAGGTAGTATGCCTGTGTTCCGTCTGTGATGGTAGATACCTTGCCAAAGTTGTTGTCAGTATAGCAGTCACGTGTGATGAGCAGACGTGTGACATCAGTGCCTGAGACTGTCCATCCTGCAGGAGAGGACAGGGTATATCCACGCAGGCCGTCAGCAGAGTTGTTGACAGGAGTTAGAGACGACGCCTTGTCAGATTCGAAAGATGGATTTGTAATATACAGAGAAGTGATGTCTACTGGTGTATCATCGTTGATGGATGCGCCTTTAGCCAATACACTTGTTGTCGCAGATGTGGAGACGATGGCAGACACCATCAAGGTCTTTAGGGAGATTGATAAATTCATTTTGTTGATGTATAAAGTTAGTGATAGTTCTTGGCATTTTGTCATAGCGGATGACATGCCAACATATTTACTT
>JAZLKQ010000142.1:0-10233 GCA_045597745.1 Bacteroidaceae bacterium
GAATCCTAAGGACATGACTAATGTTATCGTCAACCCTAACTTCGATGGACAGAAGTACAACGGATGGGAAGGTAGTGGCTTTAATGCAGGTGGTAACGTGGATGACTGCGCTGAGCGCTATGATATGAACTTTGATACTTACCAGGATCTCACAGGTCTCCCAAGCGGTATCTACAAGGTATTGGTTAACGCTATGTACCGTGCTGGTGGTATAGAGGATGACTGGAACTCTAAGGACGACCCATCTAAGAGCCACGCTAAGCTCTATACTAAGAGTGGTGATGACGTACTTGAGGTCAATGTCACTCGTATGTCTGCTGGTGCTACAGAGGACGGTAGCTTCTCTGTAGAGAATGTTAAGAATGCTCAGGGTCTCTATGTGCCTAACTCTATGAAGGACTTCGTACGTTGGGAGGAGAACATGCCAGACGTATACCTCAATACTATCTACGCTCCAGTAGAGAACGGTGAGCTCCGTATCGGTTTGAAGAAGGAGACTAACCCAAGTACTAGCTGGGTAATCTGTGACACATGGCGTCTCATGTACTATGGTAACTCTCTCGAGTCATACAAGTACTGGTACAACGACGTCAAGCAGCAGATCAATGCTGACATGCAGGCTCAGATCACTGAGGAAACTCCTTACTACAAGCCAGGTCGTCAGCAGTATCTTGACTACATCGCTAAGGCTGATGCCGCTACTACTAAGGAGGAGGTTAAGGCAGCTACTATGGGTCTCTCTGAAGTAGCTAAGGGTGCTCTCGCATCTATCCCTGCTTATGCAGCACTTCAGGAAGAGATAGACAAGATCAACGAGGCACTCTCATCTACAAGCCTCAATGGTCTTATTGAGATATTCGCTGACCTTATGAATGCAGACAGCGAAGACGCTTCTGCTGATGCTATCGAAGCTCTCAAGGATGAGGGTGTATCTGAGGATATCCTCGTAGACGTAGCTCCAATGGTACTCATTGCAACAAGTGGTGACGCTTATGTTGAAGGTGTCAGCTGTGGCAAGACTGCTGAAGAAGTAGAGGAATATGCTACTAAGCTTCAGGAACTCTTCTCTTACTGTATAAGCAAGTCTCTTAAGCCAGGTGACAACTGCGACGATATGCTTGTCAACCCAACATTCGCTGATGGATTCAATGGCTGGACTTACGCTGGTGGTAATATCTTCAAGTCTACTAACGGTGCTGTCAACAACGTTGAGGTTTATCGAGGTATTGTTGATTGCTACCAGGTAGTCAACGATGTACCAGACGGTATCTACTCTATCTCTTGTCAGGCGTTCGAGCGTCCTGCTGGCAACGGTAGCTACGACGGTACAGAAGCTTCTCACGTATATATCTACATGAATAACTTCAAGACTCCTGTCATGAACATTGTGGCTGATGCTCTCCCTGAAGAAGAGGCTATCGACCATGAGAACTGCCAGACAAGTGGTTCAGGCGGTGAGACTGTCGGCACTTGGCCATGTGACTACCTTACTGACGCAGGTCTTGTACCTAACTCTATGGAAGGTGCTTCATACGCATTCAAGGCTGGTCGTTACACTCAGACTGTCTACGGTATCGTAGAGGGCGGTCAGATGAAGATCGGTATTACTTCTAATGGTGTCGCTATCCCAGAGTGGATCCTTTGGGCTAACTTCCGTCTTACTTACGAAGGTATCACTGAGGAGTCTACTGATGCTCTTGGCGAATCTTACATACAGACTGCAAAAGCTTATCTCAATGAGCATGCTTCTGAAATGACAGCTCCAGCAGCTGAGGCTATCACTAACGCTATCAAGGCTGTCGAGAATGCAGATGACGCTCAGGCAAGATACGAAGCTATCATCGCCCTCAATAAGGCTGTTCAGGATGCAGGCGAAAATATCGTAGCGTTCGGCGAATTTATCGCAGCTATGGACGAAATGGATGCGACTGCAGAAGAGTATGGTGAAGAAGCTTCTGACGAGACATTGGCTAAGTACTACGCTCTCACAGGTACTGACGGAAGCGGTATGACAACTGATGAACTCAAGGATATTACTAAGCAGGCAAAGGATGTCATAGTAGAGTTCAAGCTTCCTGCAAACTGGAAGGATGCATCTGCTGACAACCCAGTAGACTTCACTGCAATCATCGTTAACCCTTCATTCGAAGAAGGTAACCTCACTGGTTGGACTCCAGTCTTCGCTACAGGTGACACAGGTGTAAAGGAAAACACTAATCCAACTTATACTATCAACAATGCTGACGGTTCTTATGTATTCAACACATGGAACGGTTCAGCTCCAGCTGGTGGTTACGGTGTTAACCAGAAGCTCTCAGGTCTCCCAGCAGGTACTTACACACTCACTGCTCTTGTAGCATCAGATGCTGGCAACACTATCAGCGTTACAGCTAACGAAGAGTCTACAGATACTCAGCTCACTACTCCTAAGGAGGAAGGTGTTGACGCTACTGTAGTAGTAGTATTGGCAGAGGGTGAAGACCTCGTTATCGGTACTAAGTCAGAGACATGGTACAAGTGTGATAACTTCCGTCTCTCTTATCTCGGTAATGCAGATCCTACAGGCATCGAAGAGATCGCAACATCTTCTTCTTCAGCTGCAGCAGGTATCTACACTATCGCAGGTGCTAAGGTATCATCTCTCCAGAGAGGTATCAACATCGTGAAGATGGCTGACGGTAAGGTTAAGAAGATCTTGGTAAAGTAAGCTAACTTACTTATAACTCTCAATAATAAAAAGGACGAAACGCTTTGACGTTTCGTCCTTTTTCGTTTTCTTTGCAGAAAAATAAAGGTATATCATTCCTTAAATAATTAATGATGGATAGACAAGATAGCAACTACAGTAAGATTGTTGACAAGGCAAGGAGCATTGCTTCTCCGGACGCAAAGATATACTTGTTTGGTTCAAGAGCAAGAGGGGACTACAGAAAGGACTCTGATTGGGACTTGCTTGTCATAATAGATAAGCCGTCAATAGAGGAAGATGATTACGAAAAGTACTTTTATCCTTTCATTGATCTCAGCTGGAATATGGGTGAGGTAATCAATCCTCAGCTATATACATCAAGTGATTGGCAGGAATGTAGCTTCACGCCGTTCTATTATAATGTGGAACAAGATAAGATATTATTAGCATGAAACTAAGTGAAGAGAATCGCGCTTTAATTGTAAAGCTCGAGTCAGACAAGGCGAAGAAATGTCTTGACGAGGTTGATACTCTGGTAACTCTTGAGTATTGGGACACTGCAATCAATAGGTTGTATTATGGTCTTATGCACTCAGCTCTTGCTTTGCTTATTAGTGATGGATATTCTGTCAAGACGCATCAAGGCATTAATATGGCTATTGGCGAGCATTATGTTAACACTGGACTTCTTGCTAAAGAGCATGGTCACTTCTATTCCAAACTGCGCAATCTAAGAGAGAGAGGTGACTATAATTGCTCATATAATGCTAATAGGGAAATAGTAGAGAACTTAGTAGCACCAGCAAAGTTACTCTCTGACATTCTTATAAAATTGGCGTATAGAGAGAGGCATTAACAGTTGTCGTCAGTATCTATCCCCTATCCTCTGCTATTGCTCTCGCTACAGCATACGCTGTAGTCCATGCTGCCTGAAAGTTGAATCCACCTGTGATGCCGTCTACATCAAGCACTTCTCCAGCGAAGTACAGATGTGGACGATGTTTGCTTTCGAGCGTGGTGAGGTCTACGCTCTTGAGGTCTACGCCTCCGCATGTGACAAATTCTTCCTTGTATGTGCCTTTGCCGTCTATCTGGTAAAGGTTGGACGTCAGCACGTTGACTATCTGGTTGACGCCCTTATTGCCGAGTTCGTTCCAACGCTTATTGCTTATGTTGAGCTTGTCGAGCAGATAAGCCCATAGGCGTGAGGGTAGTCCGTAAGGTCGTACAGAGCTTACGAGCTTGTGGGCATTGTCTGAAGCTACACCTTTTATATATATAGCGACCTCTTCGCAGTTGGCCACTCCCGTCCAGTTGACTGAGAGCTGACACTTGTATGCGTGGTCGGCGAGGTGAAGTGCAGCGTATGACGACAGCTTGAGTATGGCTGGTCCGCTCATGCCCCAGTGTGTGATGAGCAGTGGTCCCTGTGCCTTTGTCTTGGTGCCTGGTATGCTGACGATGGCATCTTCGACTACCTGTCCCATTAGCGAGTGCAGTGCTGACGACTTGATGTTGAATGTGAATAGTGATGGTACAAGTGGTGTAAATGAAGGGTGGACTTGCATCAGAGATTGGAAGAATGAAGACCTGGCATTGATTCCTCCCGTTGTCACCGCTATATAGTCATAGCTGTCTAAGTCAGCTATGCTGCCTATCCTGCAACCTGTCTTTATCTTGACGCCGTACTTCTGTGCGTATGCCATGAAGCAGTCGATGATGGCATGGCTGTCCTGTGCCTTAGGAAATACGCACTGGTCGTCTTGTGTGACGAGAGGCACTCCGTGGCTTACAAACCACCTGTAGGCATCTTCATGACCAAACTGCTTCATCAGTCGCTTCATCAGTTTGTTGCCCCTTGGATAAGCCTGTTTGAGGTCCTTTATGTCACGGAAGGAGTTGGTGCAGTTGCACCGTCCACCGCCAGAGATCTCCACCTTGCCGAGCACGCGATGAGCCTTCTCGTAGATGGTGATGTCTATATCTTTGCACATCTCCTTAAGGGTGATGGCAAGGAAGAATCCTGCCGCTCCACCTCCGACGATAGCAAGTGTAGGTGCAGCTGACCTTATGTGATGATATTCTTCCATGCCTATATTTCCTTAGATGATGCTTTCTGTGCCTTTATACGATGCTATCTGTGCAGTTTTACTTACACTTCTCCAGAGCTATATTGATGTTTGGACAGATGTTGTCCTCGCCGAGGAGCTGATTAAATTTATTCTTGACCAGCACCTTGCGCACGTTATCATTGACACCAGAGAGTATGACCTTGATATTCTCCTTATGGCTCATGTTGATGAGGTTGGTAAGGTTGTGTATACCAGTAGAGTCTATAAATGGTACACGTCTCATACGTATGATACGTACCTTAGGACGCTCCTTCATGCGTACCATGACCTCTTCAAACTTGTTTGCCATACCGAAGAAGTATGGTCCGTTGATCTCATATACCTCTACTCCATCAGGTATATGCAGATGCTCAATGTTAGGGTTCTCGATGTCTGTCTCATCGTTCGGATCAATCTCGTCGGTAAGTACTTTGACCTGAGTCGTCTCTGCCATACGGCGCATACAGAGCAGACAAGCGAGCACGAGTCCCACTTCGATGGCGATGGTAAGGTCAAACACTACGGTGAGGACGAACGTAAGCCACAGCACGCATATATCGCTCTTTGGATTGTGCATGAGCTCACGTACGGTACGCCAACCACTCATATTGTATGCCACTACCACAAGTACGCCGGCGAGGCATGACATAGGAATATATGCTGCAAGCGGCATGAGGAAGAAGTATATGAGAAGCAGTACTACGGCGTGTATGAGACCGGCTACAGGAGTCTTGCCACCGTTGTTGATGTTGGTCATTGTACGTGCGATGGCACCGGTAGCTGGTATACCTCCGAATATTGGCGAGAGTATGTTGGCTATACCCTGACCGATAAGTTCCTGGTTGGAGTTATGCTTATGACCAATGATACCGTCGGCTACAGTAGCTGAGAGGAGGCTCTCGATAGCGCCGAGCACAGCGATGGTGATGGCTGGAGATACCAGTCCCTTGATACCTTCCCAAGTGAGGTTAGGTACAGTAGCTTCTGGTATAGAAGGGTCTATCTTGAAGCGGTCGCCGATTGTATCAACGTGTATGTCGAAGTAATTGTTGAGTACTACGCCCACTACAGTCATGAGGATGATGGCTATGAGAGAGCCCGGTATCTTCTTAGACACAAGTGGAGTGCAGGCTATGATGACGATGCTCAGTATACCTATGGCGGTTGTCGCTATGTCTATCGTGCCGAAGTTGGAGAAGTACACGCCCCACTTGGATATGAAGTCGGCAGGTACTCCGCCCTCTATCGTCAGTCCGAAGAGGTCCTTGATCTGCGTAGTAAATATGGTCAGTGCTATACCGCTCGTAAATCCGACGATGATAGGATATGGTATATAACTTATTATCGTACCGAGTCTGAAGACGCCGAGCAGTATGAGGAATATACCTGCCAGTACGGTGGCGATGGCAAGTCCTTCGAGTCCGTACTGCTGTATGATGCCGTAGATGATGATGATAAATGCTCCTGTTGGTCCGCCTATCTGTACACGGCTTCCACCGAAGAATGAGATGGCAAATCCCGCTACTATGGCTGTGAGTATACCTTTCTCAGGAGTTACTCCACTGGCGATACCAAACGCAATGGCAAGTGGAAGTGCCACGATGCCTACGATGATACCTGCCATAAGGTCAGCAGTAAACTTCTGTTTGTTGTAGTTCTTGAAGCTGTTGAACAGCTCTGGTTTTGATAATAGTTTCTTCATAAGTGTTTTGTTGTTGTTATCCTGTCGTCTATTTACCTACCCTTCGTTGCCTTTACTTCATGATGTGGCTGGTAAGATTGTCCTTATTGAGTATGTCAGCGGCAACCTGCTGTATGAGTTCTGGTGTCAGGCGGTCGAGGTGGCAGAATGTGTCCTCTAAGCCTTCGTACTTATTATAATGGAGGTAACACTTAGCGACGTCGAGTATATAACTTTCGAAGTTATCGCAGGCGACGCCAAGTTGTCCCTTTATCTGCTTCATTGCGGCATTCATCTCACGTTGAGTCAACGGCTGGGCAATGAGCTTATCAAACTCCTCTCGAACTAAGGCGAGACACTGGTCAACGTCCTCTGGATCGCATCCGAAATATACGGCAAACGTCGACGTGTCGGTATAGTTGGTCAGTGTGCTCTCTACTGTGTATACGAGTCCGTGACGCTCTCGCAATGCCATGTTGAGGCGTGAACTCATGCCTGGACCGCCCAGTATATTGTTGAGGAAGTAAAGTGCGATGCGTCTGTCATCTTTGGACGAATAACCTCTGCATCCTATCATCACGTGAGCCTGATGACTGCCGATGTCTATGGTGCTGACACTTGGTTTGTATGGTGCCAAAGTGTAGTCAGCATTATGTGTAGAGGTGGTTTCGCCATTGACATCAGTACAATGTGCCGATGCCGGTATGTATTCGTCAAGTCGTCGGCTTGCTATACGTACCACCTTCGAGAAGTCGTAGTCGCCCATTACAAACATCACCATATTGTCAGGGTGATAGTGCTTGTGGGCAAATCGTTTGGCGTGTGTAGAGTCGAAAAGCCTTACGTCTTCCGCCTTGCCGAGTATGTCGTGGCTGAGGTCACAGCCTTCGTAGATGATGTTCTCAAAGCGGTCGAATATAAGTTCAGCGGGTGAGTCGTTGTAGCTCTCTATCTCGTCGACCACTACTTCACGCTCTTTCACCATCTCAACGTTATAGTAATACGAGCAGAACACAATGTCACATAGCAGGTCGATGGCGCGGTCGAGGTGCTCCTTCATAAAGGCAGTGTATACCACCGTCTCCTCCTTGTTAGTATATGCGTTGAGGTCTCCTCCCACCGCTTCCATGCGCCTGATGACATGTGTGGCGGTACGACGTGCAGTGCCTTTGAAGAGCATGTGCTCGCACATGTGTGCTATTCCGTACTCGTCAGACGTCTCGTCGCGAGCCCCTGCATCTATGGCAATGCCGCAGTATGCCACATTGGTGGGTGAGGGGAGATGAATGATTCTCATCCCCCTGACCACCGTATGATTGCATGTTGACATTCTGCTGTCAGTCTTTTTACCCACTGTACTTATTGATGTAAATATATGAAATCAAGTATGCCTTTTGCCTCTGCATACAGCAAATAGATCTTGATTATAGAGCCTCGAGCATACGCTTGAGCACTACCGTAGCAGATATCTCTCTGTTGGCAGCCTCAGGTATTACGAGCGATGTTGGTGCCTCGATCACGTCGTCAGTAACAATCATGTTGCGGCGTACAGGCAGACAGTGCATGAAGAACGCATCGTTGGTCACAGCCATCTGACGTGCAGACACCGTCCAGTTCATATCCTTGTTGAGCACCTTACCATAGTCTTCAGGACGGGTTACACCTGGGCAACTCCAGTTCTTGGCATAGATAAAGTCAGCCCCCTCGAACGCCTTCATCTGGTCGTACTCTACCTTTGCATCGCCTGCAAAGAGAGGGTCGAGCTCGTAGCCTTCAGGGTGTGTTATGACGAAGTCTACGTCAGCTGCATTCATCCACTGAGCAAATGAGTTAGGCACAGCCTGTGGGAGTGCCTTAGGGTGTGGTGCCCATGACAGCACTACCTTGGGACGCTGGTTGCGCTTGTACTCCTCGATAGTGATGAGGTCGGCGAATGACTGTAGAGGGTGTACTGTTGCGCTCTCCATAAAGAATACAGGGCGTCCTGAGTACTTGATAAACTGGTTGAGTATCTTCTCCTCATAGTCGTCCTTGCGGTTCTGGAAGTTTGCAAACGAGCGTACTCCGATGATGTCGCAGTATGAACCCATGACTGGAATAGCCTCGAGCAAGTGCTCGCTCTTGTCACCGTCCATTATCACTCCACGCTCAGTCTCGAGCTTCCATGCTCCCTGATTGACGTCGAGCACGATGACGTTCATGCCGAGATTGAGTGCAGCCTTCTGTGTGCTGAGTCGTGTACGAAGGCTGTTGTTAAAGAATATGAGCAATGCAGTCTTGTTCTTGCCAAGCTCTTGAAACTGGTAACGGTCTTTCTTTATCTCGAAAGCCTCTGCAAGGGCGAGCTTCAAGTCGCCTATGTCCGATACGTTCTGAAATACCTTCATTGTATATTTGTGTTAGTTGTTATCTTTTCTTCTTCTTTCCCTTCTTGGCAAACTCATTGTAGAATGGCTGGCTCTCCACCTGTCCTTCAAAAAACTTTGCCCACTCAGGTACACCCTTAGGAGCGTGTCCTACGTTGCTTTCCTCCCTACGAGACTTGCTCTTCGTCTTTGGGTTGCTGCGCTCGCTGCGTACAGACTTGAATCTCTCTTCCCCTCGTCTGCCTCTGCGGTCCTCGCGCTTGCGGTCCTCTCCACCTCTGCGTCTGTCACCTCTATCAGCACGTCCGCCTCTATCTCTTCGGCGGTCACCTCTGCCTCCGCCTTTCTCGCTCTTGCCGGCATTGCCTTGGTTAGAGTTCTCTGTCAGTTCGATATTGACATTACGTCCGTCAAAGTCAGCACCGCTCAACGTGTCAATGACCATCTGCGCCTGTCCTTCTGGTACTTCGAAGAACGAGAAGTTTGCCATCAGATCAATGCGTCCCAAGTCTACCTTCTTGCCTTTGGCAACTCTATTGACAAAGCCCATGAATGCGCGAGGATTGATACCGTCGCGCTTGCCGAGATTGATGAAGAGGCGTGCATAACCTTCCTCTGCACCACGTCCTCTCTCTCGCTTGCCTCTGGTCTTGCCCTCGCCGTTCTTGCTCTCTCGGCGGTCTGTAGGCGTCTCAATCTCTGGAGCGTTCTTGTAGTAGCTGAGGAATGTATTGAACTCCATAGACACCACTCGCTTGATGATGTCTTCCTTCTCCATGAGGTCAAACTTGCGATAGACTTCAGGAAGGAATGGTGCAATCTCTTCTTCGTCAACTTCGACCTTCTGTATATCGTCGATGACCTTGTACAGTTGCTTCTCGCATATCTCCTGTCCAGTAGGGAGAGTGCCTGCCACAAACTGCTTCTTGATCTGAGCTTCTACTGCTCGTATCTTGCCCCTCTCCTTGACGTGAATGATACATATACTCGTGCCGGCCTTGCCTGCACGTCCTGTACGTCCGCTACGATGGGTGTAGCTCTCGATGTCGTCAGGCATACCATAGTTGATGACATGGGTGAGGTTGTCCACGTCGAGACCACGTGCAGCCACGTCTGTAGCTACGAGAAACTGAACTCTGTGCTGACGGAACTTCTGCATCGTCAGGTCTCTCTGAGCCTGACTAAGTTCGCCATGCAGCGACTCCGCATTATATCCGTCCTGTATGAGCTTGTCCGCTATCTCCTGAGTCTCCATACGAGTGCGGCAGAAGATGATGGCGTATATGTCCGGATAGTAGTCAGCAACTCGCTTGAGTGCCTTGTACTTGTCGCGTGCATGTACGAGGTAATATATGTGGTTGACCTTTTCGGCGCCCTCATTGCGAC
>JAZLKQ010000143.1:0-5725 GCA_045597745.1 Bacteroidaceae bacterium
GCCACCAAGTGGAATGGCATATATCTGCTCGTTGTACGTACAGAGGGCGCTGACCGTAAGTCATTCTTCGCTGTAGCGGAGTCTCCTAATGGCATTGACAACTTCCGATTCTGGGAAGAACCAATCACTATGCCTGAGGACGTCGTACCTGCAACCAACGTATATGACATGCGCATCACTGCTCACGAAGATGGTTGGATATACGGAGTCTTCTGTGCCGAACGCCATGACGACAGCCTGCCTAACGACCTCTCTGCAGCGACAGCGACAGCAGGTATAGCACGCACAAAGGACTTTAAGACATGGTATCGTCTTCCTGACCTCAAGAGCAAGAGCCAGCAACGCAACGTGGTACTCCACCCTGAGTTTGTTGATGGCAAATATGCGTTTTACACTCGACCACAAGATGGATTTATCGATGCCGGCTCGGGAGGTGGTATCGGATGGGGGCTTGTTGA
The DNA here is from genome assembly GCA_045597745.1 of Bacteroidaceae bacterium. Taxonomy (GTDB): domain Bacteria; phylum Bacteroidota; class Bacteroidia; order Bacteroidales; family Bacteroidaceae; genus Minthosoma. Next base: position 459 of record JAZLKQ010000143.1, read on the forward strand.
TGACATCACCAACGCTGAAGTGAAAGACGAGAAGATAATCAACGCACGCCACTATCACACCATCATGGAGGTAAAAAACGGTGAAGGTCCTCACCCTATCAAGACACCTAAAGGATGGCTTCACCTCGCTCACGGTGTACGCGGATGTGCTTCCGGACTCCGCTACGTGCTCTACATGTATATGACATCGCTCGAAGACCCAACAAAGGTCATTGCGCAGCCAGGCGGTTATTTCCTCGTTCCTGAAGGAGGAGAGTATATAGGAGACGTCATGAATGTCGCGTTTGCCAACGGTTGGATAGCAGATGGATGCGAAGACGCCCCTCATGGTGGTGCAATGCACTCTATGGATGACAAGGTATACATCTATTACGCTTCATCCGACACTCGTATGCATGTCGCTACATCGACCATCGCAAAGCTCGTGGACTATTGCTTCAACACTCCTGAAGATGGATTCACTACTGGCGCATCGGTAGAGACTATCAAGCGACTTGTGGCTAAGAACAAGGCTAATCTAAATAATTAATCAACATTCATACCCTGTAGCATACCTACAGGGTTTACCTGTAAAAAATACCTTATTATAATTATGGCTTCATTAAAAGAAAAAATCGCTTATGCACTTGGCGACGCCGCTTCTGGTGGTATCACATGGAAGATCATGTCAACAGCATTCCCTATATTCTTCACCAACGTATTTGGTCTTTCATTCGCAGATGCTGCTGCATTGATGCTCATTGCCCGCATGTTTGACGTTGTTACAGACCCTCTCATGGGCTCAATAGCAGACCGTACACAGTCACGCTGGGGTACGTATCGTCCTTGGCTTATATTCGGTTCTATACCATTTGGCTTAATATTCGCGTTGCTCCTCTGCACGCCAGAACTTGATCCTGTAGGCAAACGAGTATGGGCATACTCTTTCTACCTCCTTATGATGGCGGTCTACACACTTGTAAACGTGCCTTACGGTTCGCTCCTCGGCGTGATGACTGCCGATGACAATGAGAAGAATCAGTTCTCTTCTTTCCGTATGGTTGGTGCTTACGCAATGGGCTTCATCACATTGCTGTCCTTCCCATACCTTCAGAAGTTCGTTGGTGGAACAGAAGCACATCAGTACATGATATTGGGAGCGAGCTTTGGACTCATCGCCACATTGATGACTCTCGCCTGTGGTCTATTGACCAAGGAGCGTCTGAAGCCAGTTAGAGCAGAGAAATTCTCCTTTAAGCAGTATGGCGATCTATTCCGCAACAAGCCATGGATATACATTACTCTCACAGCTGTCTGCACTAACTTCTTCAATGGTTTCCGTTATGCAGTAGCAGGTTACATGTTCACGTATTGCCTTGGAGGCGACATTACGCTCGGAAGCTTCATCATCAACTTCACCGTGTTCATGGCTATTGGTGAGGTAACATGTATGATATTTGGAGGTGTATCACCTGCATTCACCAAGTGGATAGGGTCTAAGCGTATGGCATTCGTCTGGTCATCAGTCATCTGTGCAGTTACGTCCGTCGCATACTTCTTCATACCGATGGATGCATCATACATCTGGGTCATGATAGTCGTATCAATCCTTACATCCGTAGGCGCCGGACTATACTCTCCACTTCTCTGGTCTATGTATGCTGACGTGGCAGACTATGCAACAGAAAAGAACGGTACTTCATCCACAGGCCTTATATTCTCTTCAGGAACAATGGCACAGAAGTTCGGTGGAGCCATCTCAGGCTCACTTATCGCTCTCCTTCTCGGTATGGCAGGCCTCGTATCTGAGACTGACATGAATACAGGCGAGACTATCGTAACCATCACTAATGAGGAGTCTGTAAAGACTATGGTATGGGCGTTGTTCTCTATCTTCCCTGCTATCATGGCAGCAATCATGGGTGTTCTTGCATACAAGTTCCCTATCAAGAAGTAGTACATACTTATACTAAAACGACTTCCAAGAATATATGGACTCACAGATAACAACTCTCAAGCGAGAAGTGAAGGCCTGTCTGCAAGACAATATCCTTCGCTTCTGGCTTGACAATATGATTGACCATGAGAACGGAGGATTCTATGGTCAGATGAAAGGTGACGGCACTCTTGTCAAGGACGCACCCAAAGGCGGCATCCTCAATGCACGCATCTTATGGAGCTTCTCTTCTGCCTACAGAGCGTTAGGCAACGAAGAATACCTTAATGCCGCCACTCGAGCACAGGAGTATATAGTAGAGCATTTTCTCGACACAGAGTTTGGTGGCACCTATTGGAGCCTCAACGCTGACGGCACTCCACTCGACACCAAGAAGCAATTCTATGCACTTGGCTTCATGCTTTACGGTATGACAGAATACGTACGAGCTACCGCTCCACTCTGTACCGAAGACTCAATCGCCAGCATATATGACAATACCGAGACTGCACTCAAGGTTGCGATGCACCTATATGCTATGATTGAGGAACATGCGTTCGATGCTAAAGACAACGGATACATAGAGGCGCAGACACGCGAATGGGGAGAAATTGCAGACATGCGACTCTCAGAACTCGACGCCAACTACCCTAAATCTCAGAACACACATCTTCACATCATCGAACCATACACCAATCTGTATCGTATGATAAAGGAGTTGCATGAGGCTGACAGCCCACTATGTACATTCCTCTGTCCAGAGTTCGAGAATAGTGTAGAACAGGCATTACGCAACCTTATCGTCATATTTACCGACCGCATACTCAATCCAGAGACACACCATCTCGACCTCTTCTTCGACATGGACTGGAAGCGTGGTGCCGGCCAGCTCGAGTCATACGGACACGACATCGAGTGCTCGTGGCTCATGCACGAAGCGGCTATCGTACTTGGCGACAAGGAAGTGCTCTCCAAGGTCGAACCTATTGTTCAGCTCGTGGCAAAGGCTTCGGAAAAGGGACTCAATCCTGATGGATCGATGACTCACGAGGCAAACCTCGACACTGGTCACGTTGATGCTGACCGCCATTGGTGGGTACAGGCTGAGAACGTCGTGGGCTGGATAAACATATATCAGTACTTCCATGACGAAACGGCACTTGACAAAGCACTCGCAGGCTGGCAGTACATCAAGGACAATCTTATAGACGACACACTCGGCGAGTGGTACTGGAGCCGTGACCCACAAGGCAATATCAACAAGACTGACGACCATGCAGGATTTTGGAAATGTCCATATCACAACAGCCGCATGTGCCTTGAGATTATAGAAAGATTTTGATTGTTCAAAACAATTATAATTTATAACATAAAAAAAACAACATGAAACCATATAAGTTTCAGCCTTTCCTTAAGACAACACTGTGGGGTGGCTACCAGATTGCACCATTCAAAGGTATATATACCGCCCAGCCTAACATCGGAGAGAGCTGGGAGATAAGCGGAGTACCAGGACACGAGAGCGTTGCGGTCGAACGAGGTATCATCGACGACGTAGACGTCGGTCTCACACTTACCGAACTTATAGACAAGTACAAAGGACTCCTTATAGGCGACAAGGTATACAAGAAGTTTGGCAACAAGTTTCCTATCCTCGTCAAGCTCATAGACTCACGTCAGGACCTCTCCGTACAAGTGCATCCTGACGACAAACTCGCTATGGAGCGCCATGGTTGTGCAGGTAAGACCGAGATGTGGTACGTCATCAAGGCAGACATAGGCGCAAAGATATATAGTGGTCTACGCAAGAGCATCACCCCTGAAGACTATGAGCGTCTTGTAAGCGAAAGCGACGCTGACAACTCCAACGGCGGCGAGAACCCTATGGCATCGGTCATAGCAACTCACGAGAGTCACGACGGCGACCTGTACTTCCTGCCGGCAGGTAGACTGCACGCCATAGGTGCGGGCAACTTCCTTGCAGAGATACAGCAGACGAGCGACATCACCTACCGAGTATACGACTTCGGACGTAAGGATGCACACGGCAAGCCACGCGAGTTGCATGTCGAACAGGCTAAAGAAGCCATAGACTACCAGGTATGGCCTGAGTACCGTACATCATACGACAGCACAAAACCTACATCACAGCTCATCAATAGCCCATACTTCACCGTACATAGAGTCGTGGTACAGGTAGCGGCACAGATAGACTTCAAGTGCGACTCCTTTGTCGTAGTCATGTGTCTGTGGGGAGAGGCCAATATCAATGGTATACACATACGCCAGGGCGAGACAGTACTCGTGCCTGCCAGTGAGAATGTGCTGTACATATTTGGCAATGGAACTTTCCTTACTGCCACGATGTAATAAAGACAATACCACATACAATCCACTGTCAATATGCTATACCCCCTACTCTTCAAACCCAATCTACACCCCATAGTATGGGGAGGCCATCGCCTCATACCATACAAGGGACTGGACGATACAGATGCGGATACAGCTGACATCATAGACACTCCCATAGGTGAAAGCTGGGAGGTGAGCGCTGTACCGTCAAGCGTAAGTATTGTAAGCAATGGCAAATATGCGGGTATGGATCTCGTCAGCGTGATAGACCGTCACCCTGTCAAGATACTTGGCAAGGCTGTAGCCAAGAAGTATGATGGCAAACTTCCACTGCTCGTCAAGTATATTGACGCCCAGCAGGATCTGAGCATACAGGTACATCCTGACGACGAGATGGCACTACGCCGACATGACAAGTACGGCAAGACGGAGATGTGGTATATCATCGATGCCCAACCGGGCAGCTATCTATATGCGGGATTCAAGCACAAGATAGACCAGGAGGAATATCGTAGGCGCATCAGCGACGGCACTATATGCGAGGTACTTGCCAAACATGAAGTGAAGTCTGGCGACGTGTTCTTTCTCCCTGCAGGGAGAGTACATGCCATCTGCGGCGGCATACTGCTTGCAGAGGTACAGCAGTCATCTGACGTCACCTATCGTATATATGACTACGATCGACCGGGCATGGACGGCAAACCGCGTCAACTGCACACCGACCTGGCAGCAGAAGCTCTGGACTTTGATGTCATAGACGACTATCGCACTCGATATTCCGATGATGAAGAGAGGGCCAATCATGTCATCGACTCGCCATTCTTCAGTGTACGAGTCACCGACCTCACATCGCCATTTCATCGCAATCTCGTCAAGTACGACAGTTTCGTCATCACGATGTGTATCAAAGGTGACTGTATCATCAAGCTACGCGAGTCTGGAGAGGAGACCATCCTCAGGGAGGGCAACAGCTGTATGATACCTGCATTCATTGCAGACT
>JAZLKQ010000144.1:0-3635 GCA_045597745.1 Bacteroidaceae bacterium
CATGTATATGTTGAGGTTCTCGAGTGTACCCTGGGTCTTGTATATGGAGTAGAGGTCGAGCATGGTCTGCGATGGGTGCAGGTTGCTTCCGTCTCCGGCGTTGATTACAGGCACGTCAGTCACTTCACTGGCATAGAGTGCCGCTCCCTCGAGCTTGTGACGCATCACTATGACATCTGCGTAGTTGCTTACCATCTTGATAGTGTCCTTGAGAGTCTCTCCCTTAGACGAGCTTGTCACCTTAGGGTCGGTAAAACCGATGACTCTTGCTCCGAGTCTGTTGGCTGCAGTCTCGAATGATAGTCTTGTGCGTGTCGATGGCTCAAAGAACAATGTAGCAACGACCTTACCGCTAAGTAGTCTGCGATTAGGACGCTTCTCAAATTCTGTTGCCATGTTGAGCAAGTTCTGTATCTTCTCCTTTGAGTAGTCGGCTATAGATACAATGCTTCTATTTTCTGTTGTGGCCATGTGCTTGATGTGCTTTTATAATGTTCTTTTAATGGTGGTCGTATAATCTTTGCAAAGATATAGCATTTTGCCGATACTGCAAAATAAACGTCGCTTTTACTTTAGTAATGTTATGCAAATAGACTTGTTCATACTCCAATCTTACATGTAGAACTCTCACTTCAAATGTCACTCTTGCCATCATACGAAAGAGATATACGGGACGTGCGGCGAGGCGTAAGGTACGCTTGTGCACAGTTGTAAGTAATACGGGTACACATTATTATATTTATAAAGAATAATTCATTGGAAAAGAGGAGGCATCAATAGATTCGTTTAATGCTTCTTCTGTATGTTCGTAACTCCGTGATATTCATGAGGTAATGGCGTATGGATGATTTATAGTTCATGAAAAGGGAGGGATGCCAGTTTTGCATCATACGTATGACGGGCTTTGATCATACGTATGTTGAGCGTTGAACGAGCGTATGATTAGCTTTGATCGACCGTATGTTACATTTCCTCTGGCTTTATGATGTTGATGAAGTGTGCTTTTGATTGGCATAATGGCATGGTTGGTACGTGTGTAAGATGCCTATTTGTACATAGTTAGGAAAAATCTTTGTTTCGTCGGAAAATTATTTGTACCTTTGCAAGGTTTTAGGTGGAGTGTGCGCTGACGTCACTCTCTTATGGCAAAGTAAATAATAATAAAGCATAAAGATATGAACGTAAGTTACAAATGGCTTAAGGAATATGTAGACTTCGACATGTCTGCACAAGAGGTGGCTGACGCCCTTACAAGTGTGGGCCTCGAAGTAGGCAGCGTAGAGGAAGTTCAGTCTATCAAGGGAGGACTTGAAGGTCTCGTGGTAGGTCAAGTACTCACTTGTGAGGTTCATCCTAATAGCGACCACATGCACATCTGTACAGTAGATGAGGGTGATGGACACGTGGAGCAGATAGTATGTGGCGCTCCAAATGTGGCAGCTGGTCAGAAGGTGATCGTTGCAACTCTCGGTACAAAACTCTATGATGGTGATGAATGTTTCACTATCAAAAAGAGCAAACTCAGAGGCGTTGAGAGCAACGGTATGATATGTGCAGAGGACGAGATCGGTATCGGAACAAGTCATGACGGCATCATCGTATTGCCAGAAGATGCAGTTGTAGGTACTCCAGCAGCAAAGTATTATGGTATAGAGAGCGACTATCTCATCGAGGTAGACATCACGCCTAACCACTCTGACGCATGTAGTCATTGGGGTGTGGCTCGTGACTTCTATGCTTATCTCAAGCAGAACGGATATGAGACATCTCTGCATCGTCCATCAGATGAGGCTTTCCATGTAGAGTCAAATGATCTCAATATAGATGTTGTGGTAGAGCAGCAGGAGGCATGTCCTCGCTATTGTGCCGTGACAGTCAAGGGTTGTGATGTCAAGGAGAGTCCTAAGTGGCTTAAGGACAAGCTCACGACTATCGGACTTCGTCCTATCAACAACATAGTAGACATCACCAACTATATCATGATGGCATACGGTCAGCCACTCCACTGTTTTGATGCAGACATGGTCAAGGGAGGCAAGGTCGTGGTTAAGGCTATGCCAGAAGGAACTCCGTTTGTTACTCTCGATGGAGTAGAACATAAGTTGAGTGAACGTGACCTTGCTATCTGCAATGCAGAGGAACCTATGTGTATTGCAGGAGTATTTGGCGGTAAGGGTAGTGGTACGTACGAGACGACAAAGGACGTGCTCTTCGAATCTGCATATTTCAATCCAACATGGATACGCAAGAGCGCACGTCGTCATGGTCTGCAGACAGACGCCAGCTTCAGATTTGAGCGTGGCATCGACCCAGAGGGACAGATATACGCTCTCAAGCAGGCCGCAATCCTCGCTAAGGAACTTGCTGGTGGTGAGATAGCAATGGAAATCAAGGATGTAAAGAATGATAATCTCCCACAGCCAGCAGTAGTGGACTTCGAATATCAGTACTGCCGTGACCTCATCGGTAAGGACGTGCCAGTAGAACAGATGCAGAGCATTTGTGAGGACCTTGGCATGAAGATACTTGAGAAGGGCGAGGAAAGCATGAAGGTTGAGGTGCCTGCGTTCCGAGTAGACGTGACACGTCCTTGTGACATCGTCGAGGAGATACTTCGCATATACGGATACAATAATATTGAGATACCTACTCAGCTTAAGTCAAGTCTTACAACCAAGGGCGACCTTGACAAGTCTAACAAGCTTCAGAATCTCGTTGCAGAACAGCTTGTCGGATGCGGATTCAACGAGATACTCAACAATTCGCTTACCAAGACATCGTACTATGATGAGGCTGAGGCAGGGGACAAGTCCAATCCAATACCTGCCGCTCGTCTCGTGAGATTGCTCAATCCACTTAGCCAGGACCTTGGCGTGATGAGGCAGACTCTGCTCTTTGGCGGTCTCGAATGTGTAAGCCACAACAGCAACCGCCGTATGGCTGACTTGAAGTTCTTTGAGTTTGGCAACTGCTACTACTTTGATGCAGACAAGAAGTCAGAGGAGAAGGTTGAGGTGGTCAATGCAGAGACTTCTCGCCAGATACTCTCAGGATATTCAGAAGACTATCATCTTGCACTCTGGCTTACAGGCAAGCGTGTAAGTGGCAATTGGGCTCATGCTGACGAGCAGTCAAGTGTATACGAACTCAAGGCATACGTGCTCAATATACTTCGCCGTCTTGGTGTGCCATTTGGTGCTCTCGTATTCGGCAATATCAAGGATGATGTCTTTGCTGCAGGTCAGCAGATCACAAACCGCGGTGGCAAGATTGTAGCTCAATATGGAGTCGTAAGCAAGAAGCAGACAAAGAAACTTGATATAGATGCACCTGTATACTATGCTGACATCAACTGGAAGAACCTTATGAAACTCATCAAGGGCAAGGAGGTAAGCTTCCGTGAGATACCAAAGTTCCCAGCAGTAAGTCGTGACCTCGCACTCCTCCTTGACAAGCAGACTGAGTTTGCTCAGATAGAGCAGGTGGCATACCAGAGCGAGAAGAAGCTTCTCAAGGAGGTGAAGCTCTTTGACGTATATGAGGGCAAGAACCTCGAGGAGGGTAAGAAGAGCTATGCTGTCAACTTCATTCTCCAGTCAGAAGAGAAGACTCTCAACGACAAGGCTATCGAAGCC
>JAZLKQ010000145.1:0-4805 GCA_045597745.1 Bacteroidaceae bacterium
TGACTGATGTATACGATACAGACCAGAAGCTCTGCGAACAGATAGTCAATGTAGATGCAAATGGCAACAAGTGGAGCTGGACTGCCGTAGGATTTGAAAGGGATATCAACGACGTAGGTGTATTCAACGACGAAGGCATCAATGGAGGAGGATACCAAGGACCAAGACGTGTCAACAAACTCGTCTCACGTATCCAGACTCAGGCTAATGGTGGCCAGTTGATAAAGTCTCCAGACAACTTCTACTTCACAGGCTTTGCAGCACACTGCTATACTTGGAACGGATGGACCAACACTAATGTTCAGGCAGAGTTTGAAGGAACCGCTACATGTGACGTTGTGACAGACACAGAAAATGGATTTGACAATATCCTTCCTATAGACTGGGTACGAATTGGTAAACGTATGGACTACCAGATGCACCCACTTAAGAATGTCAAGGGCGAAGGTGTCATCAAGCTTACATTCCGTACTATCACTGGCTACCGCAATGAAGCTCACTACACTCTCAACAAGACTGAGGCATACGTGCCAGTCGGCGAATACTCTGTACAGGAATATCCATACACTTGGGACTTCACTAAGTACAACATGGACCGTGAGAACAGATATGAAGGGGGATTCGTAACTCTCGACATGCTCAGCAGTGACATGAACGTAGCCAACAAGTACGGAAGCTTCAACAGCGACATGGCTCTCCAGGCAGCAGACCCTCAGGATCTCGAAGGTGGATATGCATACTATGGTGCAGGTCAGAAGGCACCTGCAAGGGCTGTACGCAACAAGCGATTCTTCGCACAGACATCACAGCTCTCTATCGGTGACGGTAGCAACAACAAGCATACTATCCTCGAGACAGAAGGACTCAGATTCAGTCTCAATGGCGGTGTCTGCGATGCCAACGACGGACATATCCGATTTGTAGCAACAAAGGCTCAGGACGAGTCCAACGCTAAGCAGCGTCGTGCATGGAGCGGTCACGCTAATGCATGGGACAATACTAAGCTCAACGTCAACAATACGACTATCACTATCCCAGAGGTAGATGAGGGCATGTATGTATTCGTTCGTTCTGCTTCTAAGCCTGCATCAGTCACGGGTGCTGTTGACCTCAATACTGAAGAGTATAAGGGCAACATCAATATGATACACGATACATTCAACACAAGCTACAACGATACTCGTTATGATGTCTACATGAAGCAAGACCAGATGCTCGACAACACTTGGGTATACAAGGTAGTAGCCGGCACAAAGAAGGTGGACGCTAATGGCAACATTGACGAAGTGAATGGCAAACTTGTAGCTGACGTGGCAATCGTATTCAACAACTCTACAGACATCGAGGCTATCGGTGTAACTAACGAGTGGAAGATGATGACTAACGGCAATGGTTGGGCAACAGACTCTCGTACAAGCCGTATCGACTATAGTGAGACTGCTACATTCACTAAGAGCAACCTCCAGCCTTACGTCACTTACGGTAACCCTGAATGGGATGCTGAAGACGAAAACAAGGACTGTGGATGGATTGCTACTAAGGAGGTTAACGTCATAGCAAGCATGGAGACTACAGGAGATGCTAATCGTGGTATCATCCTCGAGGATAAGGCTAACACTGCTAACAAGACCATCTTCAATGGTGAACGTCGACTGATCCCTCTCTTTGTACCTGCATGTAACATAGATGACGATGACATCTCAGGCAACAAGATCAAGCACAATATCGTCGAGAAGGCTAATATGCCTGCTTCTGACAACGATTACCTCAGATATGTATTTACAAATGCATACTTCGGTGCTGTGAAGAAAGGTGCGACTATACCTGAAGGTGCTGTAGCAACTGTTGCTGACGAATACAGCTACTACATAGTACGTCAGGCTGGTACTCTCCGTGCCAACAGCTCATACCTCGAGGTACCATATAATGCAGAGACAAATGCTTCGACTAAGATGCGCCAGATGTTCATGTACATAGCTGCAGAGACAGAAGCTGACGACGAAGCTACTGCTATCGAAGAGGTTGTCGTTGAAGGTAACGAACCTACAGGATTCTACACTCTTAGCGGTATGAAACTCGACGGTGTGCCAACAAAGAGAGGTATATACATCATGAACGGAAAGAAAGTGTTTGTAAAGTAAATCGGTAACACAACCTAAAAGGAAAGGAACTCAAGAAATGAAAAAGTTATATATTTCTCCTGATACAATCATACAGAAGATCGGCACCCGCGAAGTCATCCTTCAAAATGGTGAAGACATGATTGGTTGCTCAAACGTTTCGCTGTATGACTTGACATGCGGTAAGCAGCGCGGTAACGACCCATCGATCTTCCAAGATGAAGAAGAAAATAAGACTGGTGGATTTGGCACAGACAATGGTCCTTGGGACTCCATCTGGTAATTCATAAGACATACATACTATTCAAAATCCTTGCAACGTCCAATGCGTTGCAAGGATTTTTTGGTAATTATCATTGCCTAAGACGAAAAAAATGCAAAAGGGTTGGTCGGTAACAAAGAAAAGCATATCTTTGCAAAGATATAGTGGGACTGTACACATACGCCTACCGACGATATACACCTTATTATAATAATATAATACGGGAGTCGTCAGGCGTGACTACCCCACTACAGGCAAGACTATAGAAATAAGAGATTATATAACAACTTTAAATGAAAACTATGGCAGATAGTAGAGAAAAGCTCTTCGGTGAGTTTCAGGCACCTACAACACAGGAATGGCTTGATAAGATTCAAGTCGACCTGAAGGGAGCTGACTTCCAGAAGAGATTGGTTTGGAGAACCAATGAAGGCTTTAATGTTCAGCCTTTTTATCGCAAAGAAGACCTTGAAGGACTCAAGGCTACAGATTCACTCCCAGGTGAATTTCCATTCATCCGTGGTAACAAGAAGGACAACAACATCTGGTTTGTACGTCAGGACATCAAGGTGGAATGTCCAAAGGCAGCTAACGAGAAGGCTCTCGACATCCTCAACAAGGGTGTTGACTCTCTTGGCTTCATCATCCCTGCAGACAAGATAAGCAAGGAGTTTGTCGCAGAACTCCTCAACGAGATATTGCCACAGTATGTTGAACTTAACTTCACTACTTGTCAGTGTCATAGCGTTGAGCTCGCACAGATACTCGTCGAGTACTTCAAGGAGAAGGACTATCCTCTCGCAGACCTCAAGGGCAGCATCAACTTCGACCCTATCGAGAAGATTCTGATTAAGGGCAAGGACGTATCTGACAGAATACAGTATGCCAAGCCTCTTATCGAAGCTCTCGCAGAGTTGCCACAATATCGTTGCATCAACATCAACAGCGTAAGCCTCAACAACAGCGGTGCTTACATATATCAGGAACTCGGATATGCTCTTGCATGGGGTAACGAATATCTCCAGCAGCTCACTGAGGCGGGTATCGAAGCTACAGAAGCTGCAAAGCGCATCAAGTTTAACATGGGCGTAAGCGAAAACTACTTCATGGAGATCGCTAAGTTCCGTGCAGGACGTATGCTCTGGGCTCAGATCGTAAAGCAGTACGAGCCTAAGTGCGACTGTGCTTGCCAGATGCATGTATGTGCATATACTTCTGAATACAATCAGACTATCTTCGACTCATACGTCAACCTCCTCCGTAGCCAGACTGAAGCTATGTCTGCTGCAATCTCTAACGTTGACTCTATCGTCGTAACTCCATACAACAAGAGCTATGAGACTCCTAACGACTTCTCTGAGCGTATCGCTCGCAACCAGCAGCTCCTCCTCAAGGAAGAGGCTCACTTTGAGAAGCTCGTAGACGTTGCCGGAGGTTCATACACTATCGAGACTCTTACTGACGCTATTGCAAAAGAAGCTTGGAAGCTCTTCCTCGAAGTTGAGAATGCTGGCGGATTCCTCGCTGAAGCTCTCAACGGCAACATCCAGAATGCTGTAAACTCAAGCAACGCAAAGCGTCATAGCGATGCTGCAAAGCGTAAGGAGTTCCTTCTCGGAACTAACCAGTTCCCTAATTTCACAGAGACAAGCGAAGGCAAGACTCCTATCGCGTCATGCTGCTGCAATTGTGCTTCAGATGCAGCCACTATCCCAGCTCTCAACAAGAGCCGTCTTGCAAGCGAATTTGAGAACCTCCGTCTCACAACAGAAAAGGCAGAGAAGCAGCCAATAGCATTCATGCTTACTATCGGTAACCTCGCTATGCGTCAGGCTCGCGCTCAGTTCTCTTGCAACTTCCTCGCCAGTGCAGGATACAAGGTCATTGACAACCTCGGATTCCCTACTGTAGAAGAAGGTGTCGACAAGGCACTCGAAGCAGGTGCTGACATCGTGGTCATCTGTTCAAGCGATGACGAATATGCAGAATACGCTATACCTGCATACCAGTACCTCAACGGTCGCGCCATGTTTGTAGTAGCAGGTGCTCCTGCATGCAGCGAAGACCTTAAGGCTGCCGGTATTGAGAACTTCATCCATGTTCGTGTTAACCAGCTTGAGACTCTCAAGGAGTACAACGCTAAACTCGGTATCTAATTATGGCTCGCAAAGATTTTAACAATATAGACATATATGCTGGCATAGAAGCTAAGAACGGCCAGCAGTGGCAGAAGGACAACGGTATCACTGCCAACTGGAGAACACCAGAACAAATCGACATTCAGCCTGTATACACTAAGGAAGACCACGAAGGCATGGAACACCCTGACTTCGCAGCAGGTATTCCTCCATTCCGCCGTGGTCCTTATTCAATGATGTACCCATTGCGTCCATGGACAATCCGTCAGTATGCAGGTATCTCTA
>JAZLKQ010000146.1:0-4240 GCA_045597745.1 Bacteroidaceae bacterium
GCACGACATCACCAGAAGAGGGGTGGACCATCCCGTGGCTATCTCTACATGATATGTACGATGCTGATTTGATCAGAACTCTATGACGTCAACCTGCCATGCCGTTGCAACCCAGTTGCAATGATCATGCAGGTATTGTGCTTTGCAAACAAGTTGCAAAACACTCGTTATACCTTTGCGTTCGAAATAATCAAATCACAGTACAAAACAATGAATACAAGACAGAAATTATCAGCCATGGCACTGCTTGCCACGGTTGCAAATATCGGCATTCATGCCCAGATTGCCGATTCGACAGGACATGCTATGGAGGGTGAGGTGGACGAAGTGGTCATCACCACCACCAAGAGCATCAAGATGAATAGTTCGGCGATGAATGTGGACCTGATAGGTACGGCAGAACTATGCCGTGCCGCATGTTGTAACTTGGGCGAGAGCTTTACGACCAATCCATCAGTCGATGTCAATTATAGCGATGCAGCTACAGGAGCAAAGCAGATCAAGTTGCTTGGTCTGTCAGGCACGTACGTACAGATGCTGACAGAGAATGTGCCAAACTTCCGTGGTGCTGCCATACCATATTCGCTCGGATATGTGCCGGGACCATGGATGCAGTCCATACAGGTATCGAAGGGAGCTTCGAGTGTAAAGAATGGTTACGAATCTATTACGGGACAAATCAATCTGGAGTACCAGAAACCACAGCTTACAGATCATCTCAATGTCAATCTCTTTGCCAGTACGATGGCGAAGGCGGACTTCAACCTCGATGCTGCCGTACATCTCAACAGCAAGTGGAGTACAGCATTGCTGGGACACTACGAAGACGACTTTGACAATCATGACTCTAATGGTGATGGCTTTCAGGACTTGCCAAAGGTGCGTCAGGCTCATTTGCTCAACCGATGGGCATACATGTCAGACCACTATGTCATGCAGGCTGCTGTCAGCGGACTCAAGGAGACTCGACACAGCGGGCAGATAACTCATGGCGCTCATTCTGCCATGAGTATGGGCGAGGGGCACTCTCCTTATACTATAGACATCAGTACAGACAGGTACGAGGCATTTGTCAAGAATGCGTATATCATCAATCATGAGCACAATACCAATGTGGCAATGATACTCTCGGGATCGCTCCACAATATGGATGCCACGTATGGTAACAAGCGGTATGATGTGGACGAGACCAATGGATATGCACAGTTGATGTACGAGACTGAGTTTGGCGAGCACAACAGTATCTCAGCAGGACTTAGCCTCAATCACGACGGATTCAAGTCTACAGTAGCAGACTCCAGGTCTGTGTCGACGGCATGGTTGCAGACTCAGTCTGCTCTGGACCCAGACGAGACGGTGTATGGTGGCTATGCCCAGTATACGTACCGCTGTGAGGATCATCTGACGTTGATGGCAGGTCTACGTGCCGACCACTCGTCGCTATGGGGAAGTTTTGTAACTCCACGTACACATATCAAGTGGAGTCCATCGGACGTTGTGAGCATCCGTGCCTCGCTCGGCAAGGGATATCGCACTGCAAGACCTCTGGCAGAGAACAACTATCTTCTGGCAAGTAGCCGTAACGTGCTCATAGGCAGGCTCACTCAGGAAGAGGCATGGAACTATGGACTGAGTACATCACTCGACATACCGCTGGCAGGCAAGACTCTGCGTCTCAATGCAGAGTACTTCTATACGGACTTCCGCCACCAGACAGTCATAGACCTCGATACAGACCCACATGCGGTATATTTCTCTAATCTCGACGGCAAGTCTTATAGCAGCGTGTGCCAGGTGGATGTGACTTATCCGATAGTAAGCGGATTGACACTTACTGCAGCATATAGGTATACAGACGCAAAGACTACATACGGGGGCAAACTCCTCGAGCGTCCCCTGACAAGCAGGTACAAGGGACTTGTCACTATGCAGTATCAGACACCATTGCGATTCTGGACATTCGACCTCACGCTGTTGCTCAATGGCGGAGGACGTATGCCGGCAGCATACCTCACTACCGAACAGCTCGGAACGAACGACGGAGCCAGTTCGTGGGCATCCCGATTCAAGTCCAGTCAGCAGCTCAATGCCCAGATTACTCGTGAGTTCCGTAACTTCTCAATATACGTGGGAGGGGAAAATATCACAGGATTCCGACAGAAGCATCCTATCGTTGACGCTTCCAATCCTTGGGGCTCGAACTTTGACGCAACTATGGTATGGGGACCTGTACATGGGGCTATGTACTATGTCGGCATGAGATTTAATCTCAGCAAGGAGTAAAATAAAGGTAAACTTATATTAAATAGAAGAATTATGAAACGTATCACACTATTGTTTGTAGCAGTCATCTGCTGCGTAGCGATGTTTGCAAAGAATCTACGCACTCTGGTCGTGTCGACCAATCCACAGAT
Organism: Bacteroidaceae bacterium; assembly: GCA_045597745.1. Classification (GTDB taxonomy): domain Bacteria; phylum Bacteroidota; class Bacteroidia; order Bacteroidales; family Bacteroidaceae; genus Minthosoma. Next base: position 2,415 of record JAZLKQ010000146.1, read on the forward strand.
GCATTGTGAGAGTTGCGAAAACAAGATCAAGAACAATGTACGTCTTGTGAAGGGCATCAAGTCTATCAAGACGGATGTGCCTCATCAGCGCATCACCATCGTATATGATGCAGACAAGACTGACAGCAAGACTATCGTGGCGGCATTTGGTAAGATAAAGTATCAGGCAACGGTCATATCTGATACTCCAGTAGCTGCTGACGCTAAGTCAAAGTCTAAGGTCGACGCACAGTCGGGTGCATCTGTACAGCGATAGGGTAGGACAGGCGCACCGTTGGCAGTTGGTTGCTAATTGTTAAAAAACTGTTATTTCTTGTAAAGTATTTGGTCATATCGTGAGCATGGTATAACTTAGCGTTTGGCTAACAAAAAGAGTAAATACTATGAACGAAAGCAATTACTGTGTTATACTGGCTGGTGGCATAGGTATGCGTCTATGGCCAAGCAGCCGACAGGACAGACCAAAGCAATTCTTGGATATACTACATACGGGCGAGTCTCTCTTGCAGAGCACGTTCCGACGATTTAGCAAATTTATAGACAGAGACAATATCATCGTCATGTCCAATGACCTGTACGCTGATACGGTACGTGAACAGTTGCCAGAACTTCGTGCGGACAACTTGCTTCTCGAACCGATGCGACGCAATACGGTGCCGAGCGTGACGTGGGCTGCGCTTGAGATAGCCCGCCGATGTCCTGATGCCGTGATGGTGGTGTCGCCTTCAGACCAGAAGATAGATGACGAGGAGTGCTTTGAGCGTGACATACTCCACGGACTGGGCTATGCGTCAAGGTGCGGTCGACTGCTCACGCTTGGAGTGGTGCCTACTCGTCCAGAGACTTCGTATGGATACATACAGATGGCTGATGAGATGGCTGACGACATATACAAGGTGCAGAGCTTTACTGAGAAGCCTGAGAGAGAATTTGCTAACTTGTTTTATGAAAGCAAGGAGTTCTTGTGGAATACCGGACTATTCATATGGGGTGCAGGCACATTCCTCAATGCGCTACATGGCACACGTCCAGAGTATGCCGACATGATGGAGATGGTCAGGCAGCACTATTTAGGCACAGAATGGAAATCGGTAGACGAGGTTCGGGAAGTGTTCTCCAAGGCTCCCAACATGCCTCTCGAACAAGGCGTACTGGAGAAGGTCGACAACGTCGACGTGCTGCAGTGTCACTTCGGGTGGGCTGATATAGGTACATGGGAGGCGCTACATGATGTGATGCCAAAGTCGGCTGACAGCAACAATGTGGTGATAGACTCCAAGTCGTTGCTGTATGACTGCAAGGACTGCATCATCAAGTTGCCTGACGGGCATGTGGCTGTAGTACAGGGCCTCGAGGGTTATGTAGTAGTGGAGGAGGGCAATGTGCTCGTCATCTGTAAGAAGGATGATCAGAAGGCGATACGCAAGTTTGTCAACGATGCCCAACTCAATCTCGGTGAGGAGTTTGTATAATGCATAATGTGTAATGTATAATGCATAATTGACTTCGTCTAGCTAAAGGTTGATGCCTTTACTTATATAGAGCTTATTGCTAACAAAATGGAGATGACATACCGTAATTACGGTGTGCCATCTCCATTTTGTTTGTTGCAAGTGTATTGTACTTGTAGACAGTACTAAAGCAATGCCTCTATTTCGCTTTCGAGCGAACCGGTCATGTTGTCGCTACGCTTTACGACTTCGTTGTCTCGACTGACGAGGAAGAAAGTAGGCAGATTGTGTACGCCGTATGTGTTGGTAGCGCGGCCGTCTGTCTCATGTACGCATATCCAAGGCAAGTTTTCGGCAGAATACTTCCAGAAGTGC
>JAZLKQ010000147.1:0-3823 GCA_045597745.1 Bacteroidaceae bacterium
TCAATTATGGCAGCTTGGGAAAAACTTTGGCATTACATTCTGACTTACATTCCTGATTCAAACCTGATAGACGCACGGTTGTGTAAGTGGGAAGTGTTGTGTCCTACCAAAGAAGGTAAGGCAAAGATTGCTCGCAAGGCAATCCTGTTAGACATGAAGATAGAATTTGAACAAGAAACAATGTATATAAAATATTAATAATATGGGGTACAACAAATTAAATGCGTTGCAGGACAACGTAGAGGCAATTAAGATTGCGTGGGATGTAGTTTCTAATGGAAGAAACGCAACAGCAGAGGAACGTGAAGCACTTATGAAGTACTCTGGCTTCGGCGGTATTAAGGAGGTGCTTGACTGTGACAAGGAAGAAGAATGGTGGATTGACAAGTATGGCGAGACAGAGGGCAAGGCATGGTACAAGGCTATCATAGCATTGTTCAACCAGCTTGGTGTGATGTCGAATCCCATCTCTGCAAGTACAGGTAAGACAGGAGATGCAGTTTTCTTCGAGATGCTTGACTCCATCAAGAACTCAGTCCTCACAGCATTCTACACTCCTAAGGAGGTAGTGAACGCAGTAGGCGATGCAGTACAGCATACACTTGACGTGTTCGGCATCAAGGCAGAGTCGATGCTTGAGACAAGTGCAGGTATCGGCGGTTTCCTCCCTATCTGCCAGAGCGCAACAAAGAAGATTGCATTTGAGAAGGACTACGTAAGCTCGCTGATCTGTGCAGCACTCAATCCGGATGTGGATGTATATAACGAGTGCTTCGAGGCAATCGGCGAACATGAAGATACAAACATAAAGTTCGATGTGGTTGCATCGAACATTCCGTTTGGTGACGTCAAAGTGTTCGACAAGACCTGGCTCAGTCAGAACGACGATGTACACCGTCAGGCACAGCAGAAGCTCCACACCTACTTCTTCGTTAAGGGTCTGGAGCAGTTGGAGGACGGAGGTACCCTGGCATTCGTCACAAGCCGTGGCGTAGCAGACACTGAGGGCAACACGTACCTGCGTCAGTGGCTCGTGGATAACGGCAACCTTCTTGCTGCAGTCCGTCTCCCTGACAATCTCTTCATGGACGGAAGCGGCATCGAGGTCGGTTCAGACCTTATCATCTTCCAGCGTGACAGCTACAAGTCTTGGCAGACACTTGAGGAGGACTTCTTCGTGGAGTCAATCACGAAGCGTCTGGGCGATCAGATGGTAGGACCTGTCAACAGATTGCTCGGCATTCAGTCAAGAGCTCTCTACACACAGTGGCGAGTTGACAAGGACCGATTCGGAGAGAAGCTAGTAGCCAAGTACTACTGGCGTGACGGTATGGACAGACTGCAGACCGAACTCACTACAATGCTCTGCCGAGACATGGAACGCAACTTCAAGAAGAGTGCGTGGCGATGGGGTCACATGAAGGCTAAAGCCGTTTCGGGTTCCAAGGTTCAGGTTTCAGGGTCCAAGTCGGGTAGCAAGAAGGGTAACACAACCAAAATGACCAAGGCGGAGCGTGATGCAAAGATCGAGCAGATGCGTGAACCATACGGCAAGATGATGCAGTGCTTCAACGACCTTATGAGCAATGAGCGAGTAAACCGCATGGAGTTCAAGGAGCAGCGCGAGGAGCTTAACCGACTATATGATGAGTTCGTCGGAAAGTTCGGCACTCTCCATTCTAACGAGGAACTGATCAAGTCTTTCTCAGAGTATCAGCTTGCTCTCTCGCTTGAGAGCCGTAACCTTGACAAGACATATTCTAAGGCAGATGTATTTGAGAAGCCTGTGGCATTCCGTATCGTTGACGAAAGCACGGTGTTCACTCCTATGGAGGCACTTGCAATGAGTCTCAACGAGCGTGGCGGTGTGGATATGCCATATATCGAACGTCTCACAAAGATGGATGAGCAGCATGTATATGAGGCTCTGAAGGGTGAGATATTCTGGATGCCTTCGGCAAAGCATCCTGGTCTTGACTATCAGCACAAGAGCGAGGCTGTCAACGGCGATGTCATAAGCAAGGCTAAGCTGTGCAGCGAGCGTCTGAACGGTGCTTGTGGTCAGAGCGAGTTGATGTTACGTGACTCTATCTTGGCCCTTCAGTCGGCAACCCCTACCCCAATCCCTTATGATGACATCGACATCCAGCTTGGTGTACGATGGTTGGACACCACATACTTCGAGAGATTTGCAAAGCATATCTTCAACTGTCGTGAGTGCCGCATCACTTACACCGGGGCAAACGATATGTTCCTTATCGACTATCGTGAGAACTGGAACAATGACGAGGGCGGTCGTTTCGGTAAGTATGCAGTACGCTGTCCTCAGAGCGGCAAGCGTATTGCTGGTCATGAGATATTCGGATATGCACTCCTTGACAAGTGTCCTCAGATAACATACAAGGTTGGTGAGCATACATTCACCGACCACGAAGGAATGCTCGCAGTACAGAAGATGATTGATCAGATACGCAAGGAGTTCATCTCGTTCATCAAGTCAGCGAGGGTGTCGGTAAGCGAGCGAGTAGCAATTCAGAACACATACAACGAGAAGTTCAACTGTTATGTCCGTGCACAGTTCGACGGAGCCATGCAGTCGTTCCCTGGTCTTGATTTCTCACGTCTCGGATTTGCGGACCTCTATCAGTCGCAGAAGGATGCCATCTGGATGCTGAAGCAGAACAATGGCGGTGTATGCTGGCACACTGTAGGCGGTGGCAAGACAATGATAATGTGTGTAACGGCATACGAGATGCACCGTCTCGGTATGTGCAACAAGCCGATCATCATCGGACTGAAGGCGAATGTGGCTCAGATAGCAGAGACATTCCGCAAGGCATATCCTAACGGCAGACTCCTCTATCCTGGTCCGGATGACTTCACAAAGGCAAACCGTGTGGAGTTCTTCAACAAGATTGCCAACAACGATTGGGATTGCATCATCATGACTCATGACCAGTTCGGTCGTATTCCTCTTACTCCTGAGGTCGAGGACGGTCTGATGTGGGATGAGATTTATGAGATTGATGCAGCACTCGACACCATGAAGCAGAACAATGTAGGCTACAATGTGAGCCGTATGGTGCAGCGTGGTCTTGAGAAGCGCAAGGAGAACTTGAAAGCGAAGATCAAGGAGCGCAAGGCAAAGCTCGAAGCCAAGGCAGACGATGTGCTGAACTTCCGTCAGCTCGGTATCGACTTTATCCTGGTTGATGAATACCAGCAGTATAAGAACCTTGCATTCACTACACGTCATGGTCGTGTGGCTGGTCTTGGCAATGCTCAGGGTTCAAGCCGTGCAACACACTTGCTGACTTGCATTCGTGACATTCAGCAGCAGAAGGACAGCGATATGTGTGCAGCGTTCTTCTCCGGTACCATTATCACAAATGCACTCACAGAGTTGTATGTGCTCTTCAAGTATCTCCGACCTAAAGAGTTGAAGCGTCAGGGTATAACATGCTTCGATGCATGGGCAGCCAACTACATTCACAAGTCGAGTGAGCTGGAGATTGACCTCTGCAACAACATCAAAGAAAAAGAGCGCTTCCGTACCTATCTCAACGTACCTGAGTTGACTCAGTTCCTCCGTCAGATTACTGACTACCGCACTGCTGACATGATTAACCTTGACCTTCCAAAGCGCAAGGATATCCAGGATATCGCAGAGCCAACGGCAGAACAGAAGATGATGCTTGACCGTCTGAGCAAGTTCGCTGAGCGTGGCGACTGGGATGTGCTTGGTCTTCCTGATTCTCTGAAGAGTGCCAACCTTGACAAGTCGCTGATGCTCGTGGCAACCAACCTTGCACGTAAGATTGCA
>JAZLKQ010000148.1:0-4176 GCA_045597745.1 Bacteroidaceae bacterium
TTCTCTCCCAGATGTCCAGACGCGTGAGGGTACGCTGAGCGGTGGCGTACCTCGTGAGGTCGTAAGGCGAATGTTCCACCACCCTGATGTCAGCTTCGCTATAGTTCAGGCCATCCGTCTCGTCTATCTGCCACCCGTCGCCTACCTGACGGCGTACAGGGAGCGGAAGAAAATGCTCCAGCCTGCATCGGTGTATGTCTATATACATGCAGAAGTCCTCCGACACGGCAAGCCGCTCCCTCGCTACCGACTGGGCTATCTCAAACGAAGCCCCGTCCTGTGTGAGCATCGTAGACTCGAGCACCATCATGTTGTCTATACCCCGAGAACACTGCTTCTCCACATACGCATAGTCGTCGCACACGCTGTAGCAGCACTCGTCCTCCTTGAGCCACACGCCGAGGAAGGCATGTCCACGTATGATGACCACGCCACAGTTGATGCCCACCGACTCGAGCACGCTACAGAGGAGTAGCGTGAGCTCGATGCAGTTGCCAAGTTTGGTCTGCAGTACATGGTCAGGCAATGTGACACGCTGACCTACCGACTCAAAGCTGGCAGGCAGCGCACGGTACACGAGTCCCTCCTCGTGCAATGCGCCAAATACTGCCGCCACCTGCTTGCGCACCACATTAGGGTTGCGTGACTGATAGGCATCAAACGCGCTGCTGTCCGTCAGGTCCTGCAGATGTGAAGCTGCACGCACCACCACCTTCTGTATGAGCGGACTATTAGGAGTGACAAACGATGCCAGAGCCTGAGGCAGATACTGCGTGCCGAGCCACTGGTCGTACGCCATCAGCGTGAGCGGACATTCCTTGCGAAATATCTCAGTCCTTCCCTCCACCGTACCAGCGTCCTTGTACGCCACGATGGTAAATGTCGTCTGCACCCTCTCCGTCATCTCTATCATCTTGTCCGCATTGGGCATGATAGTGAATCCGCCGAGACGCATCGACACGCCCTTGCCCACCACATCTATGACAGCAGACTCTGTGTCCACCATCCACTCGCCAGTACATGTCACAAGCACGTCATGCAGCTCCTCGTCTGTCATGCCGTCGCCATTCTGCAGCTCAAGACTGTCACACAACTTCATGCCGTTGTGCACCAGTGCAAAGTTGGCTGTATCAAGATATTTTATATTTATGCTAAACATACGCTTTATTTAATGCACAATGGATAATGCATAATTGAGTTTAATGCCACCTATGCTCTATCAGAACTCCCCTCGCCCTATAGGGGGAGAGGGGTCGGGGGTGAGGGGCCTCTCAATGCCCCCTTACAAACTGCCCTTCCGCCATCTCGCCGAAGCAACGTTCATCGCCCAGTTCATCCATCCACATGTCCGCCTGCTCGATGCATTATCGTTCGTCGTCAGCCATCTGTTCTTCTGCCACACCTGCCTCATGCTCATCAGCAAACAGCTCCTCAGCATTTTGTCTCGATTCCTTCATCTTCATCCACACCTTATTATATATATTTCGTCAATATTTTGCAAATATAATGATTCTCCCGATATGAGGATTTTATAATAAAGGATTTTTTTAGGATTTTGAGCCAAAGGCGACCAAAAACTTGACAGACAGTGTATTTTCTCACAGACATTCATCATACGTATCATGAACGCTGATCATACGTATGACGAAGCTTCTACATACGTATGACGAACACCAGACGACCGCATGTCGCTTTTCATATTATTAAAATCGCAAAACGTCTGATTAATGTGGTTTGTTCCTATGCTCTATCAGAACTCCCCTCGCCCTACAGGGAGAAAGGGGCTTCTCCTCAGCTGCGCACCTTCATCCTCACCCATATCCATCTCGGCACCATGCGCCACAGGCCTACGAGGAGAGCATATCGCCAGTCTATCGTCACCACCGAGCGGCGACGGCGTATGGCTGACACGATGGTGCGCGCCACGTCGCTCGCGCTGAGCTGGAGTGGATATGAGCCTCCCTTGATGAGGTCGGTGGCTACGAATCCAGGTCGGATGTCAGTGATACGTATAGGCAGTCCACTCATGCGAGCCTGTTGGTCGAGGCACTCGAGGTAGTGATTCTGATAACGCTTGGTCGATGAATATGCAGGTGCCGCACCGAGTCCCTTCGTGCCCGCTATGCTGCTGATGGCGGCTATCTGATAGACCTTGTCACGGCACGTGTCATGGCCTTGAGACACATCGGCACGGTGTCGGTCGGCAAAGTAATGGTAGACGGATGTCAGCATACGGGTAAATCCTATGCAGTTGGTCTCGACGGTACGCATCTCCTTGTCTGTATCGAGGGCCACATTCTGATAACCGATACCCGAACTGTGCACGTACAGATCTATGCCGCCCATGTCATCAATCAACTCACGCAACCTCTCCGTCGCATCCTCACTACACACATCTATCACCTTGACCGCCACCACGCCTGGCGTAGACGACATGACCTCGCCGAGCAGTTGACCACGACGTCCAGCCACACCGACCTGCCATCCTTCGCCGGCAAGCAGGCGCACCACCTCGAGACCTATGCCCGAAGTTCCTCCCATCACTATAGCTTTCTTCATAAAGTTCGTCTGTAGATATTTGTAGATATTTGTATTCATCAGTCACCCTCGCCCTAAAGGGGGAGAGGGCTGGGGAGAGGGGCTCTATTTATCATCTCACATCCTCCACCCATCTCACGTCATAGTCACCCTCGTCCCTATACACAATGCCCATGACATCTATCTGGTAGCGCGTATTGTCGGGGTATCCGAAGTGTGACAGGTATCGCAGGGCGGCGATACTGATATGCCGGATCTTCTTCTGGTCCACCGCCTGCTCTGGAGCACCATGCACGTCGTCGATACGTCGTCGCGTCTTCACCTCGACAAAATGTATCACGTCGTCACGGTACGCCACGATGTCAAGCTCGTAACGCTGATGGAGAGACCAGTTGATGTGCAGGAGGCGATACCCGTGCTTCATGAGCCAGTCGGCGGCTATCTCCTCGCCCGCACGACCCAGATTGTGCTGTGCATTCATGTTTCGTCAGTATTTTATCAACTGCAAAGATAAATATTTTTGTCGAGAATATACCATTTTGATGTCGTAAATATACTATCGCTTCACGACATTTATCAAGGGACAATTGTCCACTTGTCCATGTACGGACAATAAGTGTACTTATTGCATATTTCTTGATATTTATCACGAAAAAAGATTGTTGTATATTCACTTATTGCACTTTTATTTGCCTAACTTTGCGCCACAAAACAACAGGGAGATAATGTCGACGGGCATTTTTCACAGGTAAAAAGAAGCGAAAACAATCTAACAACATTATTTATTAAGGTATATACATGACGGTAAAAAGACTATTTCTCGCTGCTATGACAACAGCAGCACTCACAGCACACCTCGTGAGCTGTACTGACTATGACATGGACATGGACTACTCTGACGACAAGATCCAGTACGCACAGAGTTTCTATAGCAAGTTTGGTAGCGTAGACCCAAATCACACATGGGGATTTGGCGACATCAAGGGCGACGAAGGCACTCGTGCACAGGTACCAAACAAGAACGAGTGGCAGGACATCTATCACATGCAGGTGCCAGGATGGCCTGACACATACTACACAGTCAATGACGACCAGCTCCACGGTACAGACTCTTACCACAATATCGGAGGCGCAGGCAACATATACGAATCTGCTGCCAGCTCCGAGCCTGCAGGCGACGTGACTGACGAGGAGATACAGTACGTGGCATGGTGGTTCCGCACACACCGCTACCCTACTTCACTCTATCCACACTGGTCAGACTTCTACATACAGGAGGTATGTGCTGACAACGACCGCGACGCTCAGGGCAACGCCATACGCACAGCCAACGAATATCAGCTCCAGCCTGACGGCTCGTGGAAGTGGAGAGCTGAGGGCGTCGGGACATTTACCATGGACCAGCTCAAGGTAAGACCAAAGGAGCCTATAGTAGGATATGACGGCAACCCTATCGTTGACCAGAACGGCGTACGCGAAGAATACGACCATATATACAACTTCAACAGCGGACACTCCAACCACCTCGCATCCATTGACCAGCTCTCTATGGACAAGGGCACATATCAGTGGAATGACGCCTCAAAGATGGAGGGCAATACCAACAAGCGACTCATAGACTTCTATCAGTCATCTGGT
>JAZLKQ010000149.1:0-7599 GCA_045597745.1 Bacteroidaceae bacterium
TGATTAATATTTTTGATGGAGAGACTCCGTTCTCAAATCCTAAGCCATTAGGATTGGTTAGATATTTGGAGAACATTATGCGAGATAAATCTTCCCTCATCCTCGACTTCTTTGCTGGCTCAGGTACAACCCTTCATGCCACAATGCAACTCAATGCAGAAGATGGTGGTCATCGTAAGTGCATCCTCGTGACCAACAACGAAAACAATATCTGTCGGGAAGTGACTTACGAACGCAACAAACGTGTAATCAATGGCTATACTACCCCGAAGGGTGTTGAGGTTGGCGGTCTGAAGAATAACACGTTGCGATACTATAAGATAGATTTTACAGAACGTGAAAATACCTCTGCCAATCGATTGAAGTTGATGCAAAAGGCAACGGATATGCTGTGTATCAAACATGACCTGTATGATGAGCAACCGAAGTTTGGTAGTTTGCAGTTCAAACCACGCTTTGCTCGCTACTTTGCAAATGCCGAGAAGCAGATGCTCATTGTGTATGAGCCAAGAGCAATAGCGTATGTGGTGAAAGAATTGAGAGAGAATCAGACACTTGCCACGAAGGAACACAAGCTGATGATATTTGCTTATAGCGATGGCGCATACGCATACAATGATGAGTTTGCAGGACTGGAAGATGTGGTTGAACTCACTGCATTGCCAGACGCTATCAACCAAGCAATAAGGAATGTCTTGCCTTCGCCATTGGAGGACACGACCATATATGAGGAAGGAGGAACTGATAATGATTGAACTGAAAGACTATCAGAAGAAGGCTGTAAGAGAACTGAAGCAAAAGCTTGTCGAGTTGCTTAACGATGATGACGACCGACAGAAGCTTATCTTCAAGGCTCCTACAGGTGCAGGCAAGACGGTGATGGCATCGAAGTTGCTCGACGAGGTTACATACGAATTGCCTATGGACGGCGAATGCAAATACACTCAGGTGGCATGGGTGTGGATTGCGCCGAACAAGCTCCATCAGCAGTCGTACAAGTCTATGAAGAACTTCTTTATGGAGAAACGCTCTCTGCATCCAGTAATGTTTGACGAGTGCAATCATCTGGAAGGCCTGGAGAAGGGCGATGTATTGTTCCTCAACTGGGAGAGCATCAACAAGGACAATGCCGTGATGATACGAGACAATGAGCAGAACCGCACTCTATATGAGTTGATACGCAGGACTAAGATAGAGAAGCATCTGCCTGTGGTAGTTGTGATAGACGAGGAACACATGTTTGCTGGCAGAAATGCCAAGAAGAGCGAGATGGTGCTACAAGCCATACGTCCAAAGGTAGAGATACGCATATCTGCAACACCTGTGACGCAGAGTTTCTACAATGTGGTGGTGAAGCGTAAGGATGTGGTCGAGGAAGAGATGATAAAGCGAGGCATCCAGCTCAATCCCAATATACATAGCAGTAAGGAGCAGAGCGAACTGACTGTAAATCAACGTTTGCTTAAACAGGCATTGAAGAAGCGAGAGGAGATAGCCAAGGCTTATAGAGAGCATGGCATCAATCCGCTGCTGCTTATTCAGCTACCTAACGACAGCAGCGAGTCAATGAAAGCTAATGAAAAGACTATCGCTGAGGAGATGAAGGCTTACTTGGAGCAGATGTGTGATATAAGTGTGGAGAATGGCAAGTTGGCTATATGGCTGAGCAAGGACAAGTCGCCCAACCTGCAGGACATCACAAAACCAGACGACATGACTGAGGTATTGCTCTTTAAGCAGGCTATAGCTTTGGGCTGGGACTGCCCTCGTGCTTCGGTATTGCTGATATTCCGTGAGTTGCAGAGCATGACTTTTACGACTCAGACTGTTGGCCGTATATTGCGAATGCCTGAACAGCGGTTTTATCAGAACGACATATTGAATCATGGCTATGTATATACCAATCTGAGTGCGGACATCATCCAGATAGTAGGCGATGACATGAACTATATCAGTACTGTGTATGCTAATCGCAGGAAGGAGCTGAATGGCATTACACTTCGCTCTGTGTATATGGACAAGAATGGCGAAAAGCGCAACCGACTTGGCTCAACATTCCGTAGTGTACTTGCAAAGAAGATGGAGGAGGAATGGGGACAAAATCCAGTGATGCTGTTCCCTGATGAGGAAATGTTTGTTACAGACAAGGATGAGCATGATGAGGGTAGCGATGAAGGTAAAGGGCTTGATGATAAAATAAAATATAATCGTCTGCAAGCAAAGAGGCATGGTGTGCGCTGTGATGTGACTCGCATCATGGTTGATATTCCGAAGGATACTCGCATCACAAACTTTGATGGAAGCACGGAGATTACGGATCGTGCTCGTCTGGCTCGTAATGGTTCGGAGTTGAAGGATATGTTTACAAAGTTCTGCCGTGAACATTGTGGGCATTTTGCCAAGTTTGACAGTACACCTGTACTGATGGGTGCACTGGAGCATGTATTGGAACAATATCTTGGTATCTTCTCTATGGATGTGCCGAAGATTGTTCTGCAACGTGACAATCTGCCGCACTTTGAGGAACTGATCAACAAGGCATTGGCAGAATATGAAAGACAGTTGGAGAGTCAGGCACCGGCAGAGGCGGAGTATAAGAACTTTGTATGGGAACTACCAGAGACAAGACTTTACAACTCTCAGGTATGCCAGACAAAGGAAGGTGAAATCTACAATCATGCCTTACAGCCATTCTTCGAGATGAATAAGGTGTCTGCACCTGAGTATCGTTTTGCCCGTTGGATAGATAAGTATACAGACGAAGTGGACTGGTGGTATAAGAATGGTGATGAGGGTAAGCAACACTTTGCTGTACCATATACGGATAGCGACAACAGGAAGCGTTGCTTCTATGTAGACTTCATCATTAGACTGAAGAATGGAATCATCTGCCTGTTTGATACAAAGACATGCGGTAGTGATAAGGATGCGCCAGAGAAGAACAATGCCCTGTATCAGTACTGCAAACACTATACCGAGCAAGGCAAGAAGGTCGTAGGTGGTGTGCTGATACAGAAGGGTGAGAACTGGTACTATCCTGGTGGATTGATAGACAGTACTGACGATACCAATGGATGGACTGTACTCAACTTGAGCAATCTGTAATGCGACATTGTCCAATACTCCAAAAATCATCGACCGCATGTTGAGGCTTAATCGACCGCATGTTGAGGCTTAATCGAGCGCACGTTGAGGCTTAATCGAGCGTATGTTCAATTTGTAGCAATTTTATGGTTGAAATCTTGAACATAGAACATGTTGTAAACAAGAGATAAATAGAATATATAATATATAAAGGTATATGGCAAAGAAAGGTGTAGACGCCACGTTCCTGCACTATGGTATAAAGCAGGAGGACATGAGACTGATAGTACAGGCATGTCAGGACAGTAATATAGACCCGGAATGGATGAAGGAAAGCATCCTGAAGGTGTATCATGACGAGAAGAAGAATGATGAGCTGGACGTGAAGAAGGTTTCGAAAATACTTAATAAAGCGTTGAAGGCATTATGAAGATAAAGAACATAAAGGCAGAGAACTACAAGACATACAAGGAGCTGGACTTGAATCTTGATGTGAGTGATGACCGCCCGATTATCCTTGTGGGTGGAGCTAACGGTTGTGGTAAGACTACACTCTTTGACGCTATATACCACGCTCTATACGGGTTGAATATTCGTACAGTTAGAGAGTTTGAGGAGATATTCAATGCTGGGGTGATGAATGAGAACGATGGTGTTGGTGATAAGGCTATCGTACTTGAGATAACTTTTGCTGGTATGGTGCTTGGTACAGCGACTCCATATAAGTTGAGGCGACTGTACAAACTGATAAATGGCAAGCCTGTATATAGTGTAGAGCTAAATATGAATGGCAACAAGTTTGTGTATGGAAGTGCAACCCCTGCTGCGCAACGTGCGGCAAACGAGGCTATTGTGAATAAGATAATAGCAGCTAACTTGCCTGCAGAATTGAGCAACTACTTCTTGTTTGATGCCATGAAGACAAGCGACCTCGTGAAGGAGGAACGCATCAACAATCTCATCATGAAGAATATCAATTCGGTGATGGGATTTAACAAATACACTACGATGCAGAGAGCTGCTGAGGAGTTGCTTGCAGAGAAGAAAGCCGCAAAGCTGGAGAATGAGAATCAGCGTAAGGACTATGAGAACCTGCAGAGGCAGAAGGCAGAGTCAGAACAGAAACTACGCCAGATGCAGGACGAGTATGGTAAGGCTTTGCAGTACGCGAGCGACAACAAGACTATATACGAACAGGTCAAGGAGGGACGCAACTCAGATGATGTGACTCGTGACAAGATTGCACAGATAGAACAAGGATTGAGAGACTTTGCAAGTAGAGAGCAGAAATATCGTCAAGATGCTGACACTATAGCAAGGGAGCTTGAAGTCAAGGTACTGTACCCAAAGCTTGCAGAATGTGTAAGGGCGGAGGTGGAAGTGATATTGCATGAGAAGGCACGTGTGGATGAAGAGAGGGTGAAGCTGTTGACTGATGAGCAGATAGAACGTGTGACTCACGATATAGTCGAGTTCGTAAAGTCTCACTATGATACTGGAGGAAAGATAAGTGAGAATGAAATAATCAGATATATCAAGTCTCTGTGCGAGAGGGAGACCGTGAGCAACGACAAGTATTCGTATCTTTTGGATGCGGATATAGAGATACTGGGCAAGTTGGTCAACTCGCAATACGTCAATCCTTTCATACATCTGGACGAGGTGCGCAATGGCATAAATATGGAGATAGAGGCGATACCGCAGAGGCGTATGCAGCTGGAGGAATACAAGCAGACGCTCTTGGGTAGTGACTACTCTATCATCGAACTGTATGAGAATAATGACAATCGTATAAAGGAACTGAAATCTGGCATGGAGAGTCTCGAGAAGAGTATTGAGTCGTTGGAGAGGCAGATCGCAACGTATGACTATGACATACCGCAGGTGCCTGACCCTCAGTATGACATGCTTTGCAAGTTGCCAGACTTCTTCAAGACCCTTTCACACAGGTTGCTCGTGGCAAAGAAGTCAAGTATCGAGCGCATGATGAAGGATCAGCTTAATATCAATCTTGTAATCTATGCTGGCGTGATAGGAAGGGTAGAGTTGTCAGCAGAAAAGTCGGATGACATAAGTTTCAAGATTTACCATAAGAATGGTAATGAGATATACCTCAGTCAGCTCAATGCAGGTGCAAAGCAGACTGTGATGCAAGTCTTGCTGAAGGTACTGTACGAACTTGGAGACTATGACCCTCCTGTGATGATTGATACTGTAATGGGTGTGCTCGACAAGGAGAGTCGTGAGGTCATACTTGAGCGATACTTCCCAGACCTTGCGCATCAGACTATATTGTTGAGTACTGATACGGAGATTACGACGGAGCATGACTTCAAGAAGATAGAAGCGTATGTGTCGAGGGTGTATACTCTGCATCGTGACAAGGAGGCGCAATGTACGACTGTCAGTGAGGATTATTTTGGTTTGACGCCATGTGAATGTTAAGGAGGAATGAACATGAAAGTAGATAGTTTCAAAATAAATATAGCTGCATCGATAGAAGGACTTAGCGAACGTCTTCAGGATGTGAAGTCATTGATGGAGCATAGAATAAACATAAATGAGTATTCGGATAATGTCAGACCTGTTGTCCTGACAATGAGTACTGTGCTCCGATTCTGTCTTCTTGCAGGATTGAGCGACAAGTCGGAAAGACGTGTTGACAATCTTTCGGACTTCTCGTTGAAGGTCTCAAACACTCCATACGCCACAACGTTCTTTACGAAAAACCAGATTGGCTCGCTATTTGAAGCACTGATAAAGATGCGTTATCATGATATTGAGGGAGAATGGACACAGAAGTCGTTTGTGAGTAGAGTGATAGGCCGCGAGATACTGCGTGGGCATGATGTCCTTATGCAAGAAGGAGTGCTTGACGAGTGGTTTTGCTTTTCTCCACTCAAGGGTGGCAAGTCGCTGATGGATATTCCTGAACTCGACTTACTGATAGGTATGTATGATGATGATATGGAAGCAAGACTTGATATCAATAGTCGTGCTATATCTAACACTCAGGTGCTGGTGGCAGGAACAACAGGCTCTGGCAAGTCGAATCTGCTTGCTGTACTGATAAAGGAGATCCGCTCAGCATCTGCAGATACTCATTATCCCGTGAATTTCTTGTTGTTTGACTATAAGGGTGAGTTCTCTGATCCAGCAAATGCAAGTTGGCTCAATCATTTTGATACGGATTCCTCCTGTGTCTTAAATCCAATGGAGAAGCCTTTGCCTTTTACACCGTTTAAGGATTTTACTGGCAAGACGATTAATGAGTTGAATTTGTATTCTACATCTATGGCAAATGCTCTTAGTGCTATCGCCGCTGCACGTATCAGCGCTAATATGGACAACCGCTTGAGCGAGGCTATCATCAATGCTTATAAGGCTAATGACATGCGTCCTATTACTTTCGAAAAGATACTGGATAACTATAATATGCTTTTGCCAGAGAAGAAACGTGATGGCACGGATAGCGTCAAGTCTGTGCTAAGTCAGTTGGTTAGAAACAATTTGTTTGCAGAGACGGATAAGATAGACCTTGTGAAAACTTGCAACATCATTGATCTTGGCCAGTTTGAGAAAGATGGGATCATGGCAAAGGCTATTGTCTATTTCGTCGTCTCAAAGCTCAACTCCATATACGAGCAACTGCCAAAGCAGTCTGTGAATGATGAACGTGTGGAGATACGACATTTCACTATTATTGATGAGGCGCATTATATGCTCGGATTTGAGAACAAGCCATTGCAGAATCTTATAGCTGTAGGGCGCAATAAGGGCATGAGTGTTATCCTCGCAACTCAAAACATGGAAAGCTTCAAGAGCAAGCATTTTGATTTTTATGCCAATGCACAATACCCTCTTATCATGAAGCAACAGCAGCAGAATGACAATGTGCTGAAAGATCTCTTTGGAGTAAGTGGTATGCAACTCCAGGAACTGAAGCTGGCAATAACTGGTTTGCAAAAGGGCGAATTGATAACGAAAGATGCTCAGGCAATGGCTCTCGGAATTGGTAGACATTGGAAGAAGGTAAAGGTCATACATCTTATATAATATAGTGATGGAAACTGATGTCAATTATTATTTGTATCACTTTGCACGTTTGCATACTGCCAAGCTGAAAGGAAAACGGGCACCGCATAAGGCTGTGCTCCTCCTTGCTGTGATAAATCTTATAGGACGTAAATGCATCTGCTCGCCCGAGATTGAATTGTCGGATGAACTGATTGATGAGTTCAAAAGGATTTGGAGGGACAGGTTACCTTCTTCTTGTCCTTTCACTTGCGATATTGGTAAACCGTTTTTTTACATGCAACATGAACCATTCTGGAGGCTGATTGACCATGAAGAAGTATATTGGACGGTGGCGGAGGAACTGGGTCTGTATGCAAAAAACAAAAAGGTGATGACAAATAGTTACTCAGTCTCGTCCTTGCGAGGTAAATTTAGATGTGCTAAGATTGACGATGCTTTATATTAGCTGTTTTGTAATGATGTAAATAGAAAAGCCAT
>JAZLKQ010000150.1:0-2195 GCA_045597745.1 Bacteroidaceae bacterium
AACTTTGCCCAGCGTACAAATTCCTTCAAGTCTTCAAACTCCTTATCACCTTCACCAGGGAATCCCACCATGAGCGTTGTCCTGAGATGTATACCCGGCACTTCGTTGCGTATCATCTCTACAAGCTTATAGGTATCTTCCTTGTCGACATGACGCTGCATATTCTTGAGTACAGATGTGCTGACATGCTGAAGGGCTATGTCAAGATATTTGCATACATTCTGCTTTTCACGCATCACACGCAACAAGTCTACAGGGAAATTCTTTGGATAGGCATAATGAAGGCGAATCCACTTCACGCCCTTTACTTCAGAAATTCGCTCCACAAGTTCTGCAATACGCTGCTCACCATATATATCTATGCCATAATAGGTAAGTTCCTGGGCAATGACCTGAAACTCCTTCACTCCCTTGCTAACGAGATACTCTACTTCTGCCACGATATCTTCTATCGTACGGCTCTTGTGCTTGCCTGTCATGATAGGGATTGCGCAGTATGCACAATTGCGGTCGCACCCCTCTGATATCTTGAGGTAGGCATAATGCTTAGGCGTTGTAAGCCGGCGCTCATACTCTCGCTCTTTATCATACGCTTTACCAAGGTCGTTGACAAGTTGTGTCCAGTTGAACTTACCGTAAAATTTATCAACCTGTGGTATCTCCTTGCCGAGTTCCTTGAGATACCTCTCCGAGAGACATCCCATGACAAACAGCTTGTTGAGTCTACCCTCTTCCTTTGCCTGGCAAAACTCAAGTATCATGTTGATTGACTCTTCCTTTGCATCTCCTATGAATCCACATGTATTGATTACTGCAATTTCGCCTCGTGGATTGTCGCTGTCGTGAGTCACACGATATCCGTTAGACTCAAGCTGCTTGATGAGACGCTCAGAGTCAACAAGATTCTTTGAGCAGCCGAGAGTTATTATGTCGATTGTATTCTTACGCATTATCTCCAAAAAGGCTGTTTACAAATTCTCTACGATTGAAAGGCTGAAGATCCAACATGCCTTCTCCCAATCCGATATACTTCACAGGTATCTTAAACTGGTTGGATATACCTATCACGACACCACCCTTAGCAGTACCGTCAAGCTTGGTGATTGCCATGGAAGTGACATTAGTGGCTGCAGTAAACTGACGTGCCTGTTCGAATGCATTTTGTCCTGTGCTACCGTCAAGTACAAGGAGTACTTCGTCTGGTCCGTTCTCGACCACCTTCTTTGTAACATTGCTTATCTTGGTAAGCTCATTCATAAGGCCTACCTTATTGTGCAGACGTCCCGCTGTATCTATCAATACCACATCAGCTCCGGTAGCTACAGCCGAACTGACAGTATCAAATGCCACACTTGCAGGATCACTACCCATCTTCTGCTTGATGACAGGCACACCTACCCTCTCGCCCCAGATGACCAGCTGTTCTACCGCAGCTGCTCTGAATGTATCTGCAGCTCCAAGCACTACCTTATAACCTGCTTCCTTAAACTGGTACGCAAGCTTGCCTATGGTAGTGGTCTTGCCCACACCATTCACACCAACAACGAGTATGACGTATGGTTTTCTTCCTTCTGGAACCTGAAAGCCCTCTGTGTCTTCGGTATTATTCTTAGTAAGCAGCGCAGCAATCTCATCACGGAGTATGCCGTTTAGTTCGCTTGTGCTTACATACTTGTCTCTCGCCACTCTTTCCTCAATCCTCTCTATAATCTCGAGTGTTGTGTCCACACCCACATCTGACGTCACAAGTACTTCTTCGAGATTGTCAAGCACGTCATCGTCCACCTTTGACTTGCCCGCTACGGCACGAGCAATCTTGCTAAACACGCTCTCTTTTGTCCTCTGAAGTCCATTGTCAAGAGTCTCTTTCTTCTTCTCCTTTGACGAGAATATATCCCAAAATCCCATACTACTATATTGTTAATGCATATTTAATCAAGTGCAAAGATACTACCTTTAGTTGAAAGCACAAAAAAACCTCTCCAAAAGTACTACTTTGGAGAGGTTAAACTTTTATAATAAATATCTGAAAAAGCGTAGAATTACTTCTTGAGATAATCCTTTACACTTTCTGCTGGTACCATCTTCTCATCGAATGCGTAACCGTTAGTCTTAGGATTCTTGAACATTCTGATGACCTTAGTGAATGAACGACCGTCCTTGTTCTGGAGGGTTGCGACTGTTTTCTTTGCCAT
>JAZLKQ010000151.1:0-2220 GCA_045597745.1 Bacteroidaceae bacterium
TCTAATGCATAGTAGGAGATAACTTCTGCACCGCCAAAACAAATTCTATACTACACGTATGAAGAAATGCATTTCGTGTGGAGCAGAACTGGAAGACGACTCCAAATTCTGCTTCTATTGCGGCAAGCAACAGCCCACAGACTCTGCACATCACTGTCCACAATGCGGTGCTAAAATCATAGACGGCAACATGTACTGCATCAAGTGTGGTAGCAAGATAGCCGAAGATTACAGCACTACGCCTGTAGCCTGTGCTTCGCCTGCAGTCGATACCACACCACAAAGCGACGATGACGCAAATGAAGCAACTGCCAACACTACCGACAAAGATACTGCAATACCAGCTACCAACGGCACCACGACTGTTACCGACGAAAAGCCTAATAAGAAGAGTAATAGCGGAGCAAGAACCGCCATCATCATAACACTCATCGTCATCAGTATAGTTGGTATCATAGTCGGAGTATCGCTTGTTCTACAAGAGAAGAGCAATCGAGAGGCAGCGGAGAAGACTCGTATAGAGATGCAGAATGAGATAAACCGTCTCAAAGCAGAGGCAAAGGCACAGGAGGAGGCAAAGGCAGCAGAAGAGCGAAGAGCACAGGAGGAGGCAGAGCGACAGGCTAAGGCAGAGCTCGAGGAGGAGAATCAGAGTCTGGCCTTCCTCAGTTCGATGTACTCTCACGTCAGTTATTATGAAAGAGACTGGCTGATACACAACTGTACAAACCGAGCACTCAATATACTAAGCGACGCATACTACTATGAAGGTGACGGATATGCGTCATGGGAGATTGGAGCCAGCATAGATGATGATTGGGCAAAGTTGGACAATATAAGCCATACGCACGGCAACAGATATGTAGCCAAGTTTAAGTACTATAGTCAAGAAGACGGCAGCTACTTAAGCTCAGGTTCTGTAGACTTCGACATCATCATGGTAGACGGCCAGCCAAAGATAGACTACGTCAAGTGGAACCAACCAGACCGTAGCAACTGGTACTGGTAACAGAGATACATCTACCCCCGATGATTGTAAGTACGTGCTACTGGCACACACTATACTAAAAGAAGTGAGGGTGATAAAGCAACCGATGTCGCTTTATCACCCTCACTTCTTTTATGCTTTAAGCAATTAATCTTTACTTAACAATAACAAATCCACCGTTGGTCAGCATAGATACTTTCACTGCCTTTGGATTCTTTATTACCACTTCCATCTTCTGTGGCTCACGATCAGCACCATCAGAGTAGAGCGTAATCTTCTCACCTTTCTTTACTATGCCAGAAAGGTCGAGATTTAATGTCTTGGTCTGAGCCTCGGCATTGTTACCAGCCACATACCATGTGTTGCCATGACGACGTGCAAGCACAGCATACTTGCCAGGATAACCATCGATATATTTTGTCTCCTCCCATGTAGTCGGTACACTGCGCATGAAGTCCATGCTTATCTGTGGAGCTGCGGCGCCTGGATCATTAGGTGCAATGCCCTTGTTAGCCTCTGTAGGGAGGTTGTCTGGAGTAAGCGCAAAGTTTTGTATTGGATTCTGGAAGAGTATACATGTAGCCAACTCGTGACAGTCTGTAGTACGACGGGTGTTGCCTCCCTTGTTGCCCTTGTTGATATGACGATTCATAAAGCAGCCGCCGAACTCCATACAACCGATAGCATTACGACAGAATGGATGAAGAGCAGTGTTTTGCGCCTCGACATCACAGAAGTGCTGAGAGAAGAAGAGGTTTTCGCTTGCCAGCACAGCCTCACTACCTACATAGTTAGGATACATACGCTCCCAACCACGTGGTATAGTACAACCATGGAAGATGACCATAAGTCCTGCATCGTCAGCATCAGAGAGTATATCCTCATACAGACGCATCGTCTCCTGCTTGTCACCACCGAAGAAGTCTACCTTTATACCCTTGACACCGAGCTTCTTCATCCATCGCATCTGCTGCTTGCGTACTATTGTATTGTCCATCTTGTTGATTGGGCCCTGCTCTATGTCATTCCAGTAACCGCTCGAACTATGCCATAAGAATACGTCTACTCCTTGGCTCTGAGCATACTTCACAAGCTTCTCTATACGCTCGTATCCTATATTGTTGTCCCACCAGTTGTCTACAAGCACATATTCATATCCCATGGACTTAGCCAGCTGTATATACTTGACCTGGTCATCATAGTTGATTGAGTTGTCCTGCCATACTATCCAG
>JAZLKQ010000152.1:0-2608 GCA_045597745.1 Bacteroidaceae bacterium
CAAGATAACGCGTTTCCTGCATATTACGAAAAAATAAACTATACAACTATATTATCATGAAGAAATATCTATCTCTTATCCTTCTGTCACTCACGTCATTGTCCATGAGTGCAGAGAAAGTGGAAATCCACACACCCAACAACAGTCTTGTGCTCGACATCTGGAAAGGTGGCGAACCTAAGTTCGTATACTACGGCAAGAGGCTAAACGCTGCAGACCTCTCTGCACTGCCAGACCCTACCAATGCCAACTGGTCTCACCTTGAGGTGTACCCTGCATACGGCGCTACTCACACACAGTCGGAGACGGCATTTGCCATGCGTCATACCGACGGCAACATGTCTACACAGCTCCTTGTGGAAGACTACAAGAAGTCATCTGTGACTGACAAGGCGCCTAACGGCAAGTCACGCTCCGCCGAACTCCTCACCATCACACTCAAGGATCCGCTCTACCCATCGCTCGTACACCTATATTATATGGCATACAATGATGTAGACATGATAGAGTGCTGGACTGACATCAAGAATGCGGAGAAGTCTACCGTAACGCTCACACAGTTTTACTCATCATGTATGCCAATACGTCGCAACGACGTATATTGCCACCACTTCCACGGATCGTGGGCAGCAGAAGCACAGCTCTCTGTCGACCATCTGAAGAATGGACTCCTCGAGATCAAGAACAAGGATGGACTTCGCAATGCCACAACAGACCGTCAGGAGGTCATGTTCTCGCTCGAAGGTCCAGGGCAGGAGAATACAGGCGACGTCATAGGTGCTGCACTCATGTACTCAGGCAATTACCGCATCACCGTAGATACAGACGACTCTGAGTATCACTACTACTTTGCCGGTATCAACCCTGACAACTCTGAGTATCATCTTAAGAAGGGAGAGACATTCACCACTCCACACGTAGCATACACATTCTCTGGCGAAGGCCTCTCTGGCGCATCTCGCAACTTCCACCGATGGGCACGTCACTACCAGCTGCGCCATGGTGACAAGGAGCGCGACATACTCCTCAACTCATGGGAAGGCGTATACTTCGACATCAACCACGAGGGCATGGACCAGATGATGCACGACATCGCATCTATGGGTGGCGAACTCTTCGTTATGGACGACGGATGGTTTGGCGACAAGCATCGTCGCCTTACAGACAACGCCGCACTTGGAGACTGGGTTGTCGACAAGCAGAAGTTGCCTGAAGGTATCGAACGTCTCGTCAGCGACGCCAAGAAGAACGGTGTAAAGTTTGGTATATGGATTGAGCCTGAGATGGCTAACACTACATCCGAACTATACGAGAAGCACCCAGACTGGATCATCAAGGCACCTGGACGAGCACCAGTACAGGGACGTGGTGGCACACAGGTTGTGCTCGACCTGTCCAACCCTAAGGTACAGGACTTCGTCTTCTCTATCGTCGACAATCTCCTCACCAAATACCCTGAGATCGCATATATCAAGTGGGATGCCAATGCGCCAGTCATGAATCACGGTAGCCAGTATCTCTCAGCAGACGAGCAGTCACACCTCTATATTGCATACCACAACGGACTCATGAAGGTATGCGAGCGCATACGTGCCAAATACCCGGATGTCACGATACAAGACTGTGCCAGCGGTGGTGGCCGCGCCAACTATGCTCTGCTTCCATACTTCGATGAGTTTTGGGTATCAGACAATACCGACGCACTCCAGCGTATATTCATGCAGTGGGGTACAAGCTACTTCTTCCCATCTATCGCAATGGCAAGCCACATATCAGCAGTGCCTAACCATGCGGTGTTCCGTACCACATCACTCAAGTTCCGTTGTGACGTGGCTATGTCAGGGCGTCTCGGCATGGAGATCCAGCCTAAGAACATGACAGAAGATGAGAAGGCTCTCTGCCGTCAGGCAATCAATGACTACAAGTCTATACGTCCTGTAGTGCAGTTTGGCGACCTCTATCGTCTCCACTCACCATACGCCGGCGACAATCTCGCCTCACTCATGTACGTCACAGAGGCCAAGGACAAGGCTGTATTCTACTGGTTTAAGACCGAGACCTTCCAGAACCAGCACTTCCCTCCAGTCAAGATGACAGGCCTCGACCCTAATAAGTCATACAAGGTACATGAGCTCAACCGCATCGACAAGAACCCTCTGCCATGCGAAGG
This sequence comes from Bacteroidaceae bacterium, assembly GCA_045597745.1. Lineage (GTDB taxonomy): Bacteria > Bacteroidota > Bacteroidia > Bacteroidales > Bacteroidaceae > Minthosoma. The sequence goes on from JAZLKQ010000152.1 coordinate 2,171, forward strand.
TAAGACTTACTCTGGTGCATATCTCATACAGAACGGACTTGAGTTCCCATACGCTCACGACGTAGAGCACAGCAAGAAGAACGACTGGTCAAGCCGTGTGATATACCTCGAAGCACAGTAGTAAGCTACCGTTCATACATAAGATAAAGCATTGCCCGAATACCATCGCAAAAATGGTATTCGGGCAACTTGTTTTTATACATACGGTCGACAAAGCCTAATCATACGTATGTTGAAGCCTAATCATACGTATGTCGAAGCTCAATCATACGTATGTCTAATTTGGCACGAATAATGCATCATCAGGAGACAACCGCAAGAGGTCGTTCTATACAAAGAACAGACTTACTCCTATCACGCTAATCACAGCGCCGACGATCTCCCTTACAGTGACCTTCTGCTTAAAGAAGAACCACGAAGTCGGAGGCCAAGCGGTCT
>JAZLKQ010000153.1:0-2541 GCA_045597745.1 Bacteroidaceae bacterium
CTGACGGAAGAAATATCCGTGCTTCTCCATGACATGGTCTATCACGTCATCAGACTTTGTAGCACTAAGAACCATACTATTGCCGACAGCGGCAACATATCCCTGCGGATTGACACCACTGGCCACTCTCTTACCAGCTATTACACAGTCGCCAAGTATCTGCTTGTTGTCTGCCCTGTAGTCCGCACTTCGTGTGTACAGATAGACACCCTTGTCATCTGGAGACGGACACTGCATCGTGAGTTCGGCACGAAGACCTACGAGCTTATACATATCAAATGACACTCCAAGTATCGAGTCTGTTGAGACATTGACCGATGGTCGTGAATATGCATTTGACTTACCACGACGACGATAATAGCCCGATTCTTTCAATAAATCTATATCCTGATCGTCAAGTCGTCTGATATTCTCCTCGTCACTATATGTCACAGGCACACTCAGCGCTACACGTCTCCTGTAATAGTCATATCCTAAGAGGCACGAAGCAAGAAGAAGCAACAGTCCAAGTACACACAGCGCAATCTTGATGAATCTGTACTTGCGCTTGCTCACTTGCCGAATCCCTGACGACTCTGCATCAGGCATCAGAAGAGTATGTTCATCGACTGACGCACTTGCATGCTCACGATTTTCCCATGGGGCAAAGTCGTCCTTATCATTGCTACGTTCAATAGTAATGGTAGGCAACTCTTCTTGCTGCAGATCATCTATATGTTTGTTCTCCTTTTCTTTCATCCCTTACCTCCTTCCTTCTCAGACTCTATTTGTTCTTTCAACTTCTTAAGAGCTTCCTTAGGGATTCCCTTCAGCTGAAACTGTCCTTGCATTGGCAGTCCACCAAGTACGAGTTCTTGTTTTGAGACATTGATACAGAATATATACTTCTTATTTACAATAAGACTACGCCCAACCCTTACAAAGAAATTGTCACGCAGGGTTTCCAGGTAAGATTCAAGGTAATGTAACTGGAAAGTAAACTTATGTCCCTTACCATTGTACAACATCATGTCAGAGTAGTTGCCATCTGCCTCGACGTATGCTATCTCGTCAGCCGCTACTCTCACAAGCTCATTTGATGTATGTATCTTTAGCCATTCCATAATTATCTGCAAAGATAGTACAAATACAATTATAACCTACAATACGGACGAAATATTTATCATATCATGTATACAAGGAATACATCTCCCACATCATAAAAAAGGATTTTTCGTTTCAAATCCTAATATTATCCATGTGGAAGATGTCTCGTAAATATAACGTTAATATGCAACATACGTATGATAAAGCGTTATCGACCGTATGATAACGCTTTGACATACGTATGTCGAGCGTTGATCGACCGTATGATTCATATCAATACATAAAAAGGCCTTGCGCATGTACTGCACAAGGCCTTTTAAGAGTCGACTAATGATTTGCACACAATCTAAGATTACAAATCACGATTTGACGGGACAACTAACGCTCTATGTCCTGTCGCTTATGAGGCGGAACGCCGAATATCGGTACATACTCAGAAGCGGATGTATCCTCTTGGACAGAAGCTGCAGGCGCACCTGTCCTACCATTGCCACGAGACTTGCCTTCGTCGTGTCGGTTAGGTTCCTGCCCATCAGGCAGAAGCTTTATCACGCCCATCTCTACACATCTATGCAAGTCTGCGGAGGTAAATGCCTTGCCCTGTTCGCCGAAGTCTGATATCTGAAAGTTGAAGTCAACCCTCAACTTATGCCTTATCTCCTTCTGATGAAACCTCGACACCTGGCACTTACGGTCCAGCAGTCTGGCGATTATGCCAATCTCACGCTCTGTATATCTGTTGCGTCCCATATTACTCAACGTATTTGATGGCATCCATCATGCATTATGCATTATTCATTATCACATGGCCGTTAGATGCACTTCCATTATAGCCTTGTATGTCTTGCCGTCCGTATGTCTGTATACGATAGCCTGACGTATCTTGTATGTTCTGCCAGAGACAAGACGTCCAGGATACTGACCTACGTCGCATACGTATGCGTCTGGATACCACTCTGCAAAGACATACGAACTACCACCGTAGTCACAGACACTACCTGCTGACGTATACCAGAATCCATATTTGCGGTCTGCTGCTGTAGACGTAGTAGGAAAACTTGTAGTGGTAAGTGGAGTATACACCAGAGTAGTGCCGTTGGAGTTGACTCCGGCAAATCGTGGATTGGCTGTTGCTGTAGCCTTAGCGGTCTTGAGCTTTGCAGTAGACAAACCGAGTGCCTGGCTTATAGCGTCCGTATCAAACTGCACACGTACTGCTGAATAGCCAACTGCATCACGAGCGATTGTTGCGTCTATCACGACAGTTGTATCCTTGCGCACATAGTCTTCTGGGAAGTCTTCGTCTGTATATGTACGTGAGGTACCCTTCGCTCCACAGTTGTCAAACGTCACCTGATAAGGCCACTGCTCATCATTGTCTACGACATCATCCCATGGGTGATGCCAGTGTACAGTAGGTGCACCTGTCACTACAAACCATGCTCTCTCTGTATT
>JAZLKQ010000154.1:0-20074 GCA_045597745.1 Bacteroidaceae bacterium
GGCAAACGTATACCGTCTCGCTGAAGTCAGCAATGCCATCATCGACCAGTGTGTAGCTCAGGGCGTGCCATTCGCACGTGAGTATGGCGGTACACTTGCCAACCGTTCATTCGGTGGTGCACAGGTATCACGTACATTCTACGCTAAGGGACAGACAGGTCAGCAGCTTCTCCTCGGTGCATACTCAGCACTCTCTTGTCAGGTCAATGCAGGCAAGGTAAAGCTCTACACACGTTACGAGATGCTCGACGTGGTAATCGTTGACGGTCGTGCTCGCGGTATCATCGCTAAGAACCTCGTAACAGGTGAACTCGAGAGATTCTCTGCCAATGCTGTAGTTATAGCTACAGGTGGATATGGTAACACTTACTTCCTCTCTACTAACGCTATGGGATGTAACGTGACAGCAGCTATGTCATGCTACCGCAAGGGTGCATACTTCGCTAACCCATGTTACGTACAGATACACCCAACATGTATACCTGTACACGGAGACAAGCAGTCTAAGCTCACACTTATGTCAGAATCTCTCCGTAACGACGGACGTATCTGGGTACCAAAGAAGATCGAAGATGCAAAGGCACTTCAGGCAGGTACTAAGGCAGGTAGTGATATACCTGAGGCAGACCGTGACTACTATCTCGAGCGCCGTTACCCTGCATTTGGTAACCTCGTACCACGTGACGTTGCCAGCCGTGCAGCAAAGGAGCGTTGCGACAAGGGATTCGGTGTCAACAACACTGGTCTTGCTGTATTCCTCGACTTCTCAGAGTCTATCCAGCGTCTCGGCATCGATATCGTACGTCAGCGCTATGGTAACCTCTTTGATATGTACGAAGAGATTACTGACGTCAACCCAGGCGAACTTGCAAAGACTGTTGACGGTGTAGACTACTATCATCCAATGATGATATTCCCAGCTATCCACTATACAATGGGTGGTATCTGGGTAGACTACGAACTCCAGACATCTATTCCTGGACTCTTCGCTATCGGTGAGTGTAACTTCTCAGACCACGGAGCTAACCGCCTCGGTGCATCTGCCCTCATGCAGGGTCTTGCTGATGGTTACTTCGTACTCCCTTACACTATACAGAACTATCTCGCTGACCAGGCTATCTGGCCAAAGATATCAACAGACGCTCCTGAGTTCGCTGCTGTAGAGAAGGCTACAGAGGATCGTATACAGAAGCTCCTCAACATCAAGGGTAAGCGTAGTGTTGACTCTATCCATAAGGAACTCGGACATATCTGTTGGGAGTACATCGGTATGGGTCGTACTAAGGAAGGTCTTGAGACTGGTATCAAGAAGATTGACGAACTCCGTAAGGTATTCGACACAGATCTCTTTATCCCAGGCAGTCGTGAAGGACTTAATGTCGAGCTCGACAAGGCTATTCACCTTGATGACTTCATCACTATGGGCAAGCTCATCGCATACGATGCACTCTCACGTGAGGAATCATGTGGTGGTCACTTCCGTGAGGAGCACCAGACAGAGGAAGGCGAGGCTAAGCGTGATGACGCTAACTTCTTCTATGTAGGTTGCTGGAAGTATGAAGGCAATGATGCAGTTGCTCCATCACTTATCAAGGAACCACTCGAATACGAAGCAATCAAGGTACAAACTCGTAACTACAAGAACTAATCATGGCAAAGAATATAACAGTAACAATTAAGTTCTGGAAGCAGAATGGTCCTAAGGATAAGGGACACTTCGACACACATGAGTTGAAGAATATTCCAGACGATACATCATTCCTTGAAGCACTCGACATCATGAACGAGGAGCTTATTAACGAAGGCAAGGAACCATTCGTATTTGATCACGACTGTCGTGAAGGTATCTGCGGTATGTGTTCACTCTACATCAACGGTACACCACACGGCAAGACAGAGCGTGGCGCAACTACATGTCAGCTCTATATGCGTAAGTTCAACAATGGCGACGTTATCACAGTCGAGCCATGGCGCTCTGCAGGATTCCCAGTCATCAAGGACTGTATGGTAGACCGCAACGCATTTGACAAGATCATGCAGGCAGGTGGATACACTACAGTACGTACTGGCGCTCCACAGGATGCCAACGCTATCCTCATCCCTAAGCCAGATGCAGACGAGGCAATGGACTGCGCAAGCTGTATCGGTTGCGGTGCATGTGTAGCAGCATGTAAGAACGGTTCAGCAATGCTCTTCGTCAGCTCAAAGGTATCACAGCTTGCACTCCTTCCACAGGGACGTGTAGAGGCAGCTAAGCGTGCTAAGGCAATGGTAGCCAAGATGGACGAACTCGGTTTCGGTAACTGTACAAATACTCGTGCATGTGAGGCTGTATGTCCTAAGTGTGAGACTATCGCCAATATAGCTCGTCTCAACCGCGAGTACATCAAGGCTAAACTTGCTGACTAATATAGTCACATACATCTGGCAAACATACAATAAATAATAGTCTGCCAGACATCATAGACAAATCAATCGCCATTAGAGCAACACTCTGATGGCGATTATTTATTTATTGACTGTTTACAAAATACATTATCTTTACGAAGGTTACTTGAAGCTAACATAGGGATAATTAAGAAGAAAAAACAACAATATTATAATAAAGTTTGTAATATGTACGAATAATCTTTTTTTTTGTTTATATTTGTCGTGATATTTATTAATTATAGTTTAATAACTAATTATTACAACATTATGAAGAAAACATTTAGATTGTTAGCCACAGCAATTATGGCACTGCTACTGACTACAGGCTTTACAGCATGTAGTAGTGATGATGACGGAGCATCTCCAGAGCCTCCTGCATCTAATAACTTTTATATGCAAAATGGGGAAAAGGTTGACCTCAAGTCTGCAGAGTTAGATATATTTGACTACCATTTCTATGATACAAAAGACATTAAGATTACTTTTTGTACTAAAAATGGCAAACATATTTATTTGCAAATAGACAATCGACTAATAAACAAGACTACTGATTTGTCAAAATTGGAATCAGATTACCTTTTTATCTTTGATGCTGATGATACAGATTTCCCTTATGACATTGATGACTGGGAATATGTTTCTAATAATGAAGAGAAAGTCAAAAGCGGTACATTAACAGTCAATGAGATATCAAAGACTAACGAATATGAAATCATACTTGAATATGTAAAGAACTCTATAGACGAGATAACCTTTGAAGACAGAACAGTTAAGTTCTATTATAAAGGTACAATGTCACATGAGACAAGAAAATCTTTCGACTACTATTTATCACATGTAGGTCATGAAGATGATATAATAAAAGTATCTTATAATGCAGAGACATTGAAGAATAAGAACCTTTATGATATTACTATCAAGACAACAGTGGGAGACATCAATGTACAGTTAGATGAAAGACATCTCGGTACAAGTGTATCTCTTGCTAATATAGATCCTTTATATTCTGATAATCCATTTCGTATACAGGCGAGTGACTCTTATGGATTAGAAGGTAAAGAATTCCTTTTTGGTGGAAAAAATGGTACTTATTCTAATACTAATGGGGGAATCTTAATTAAGAAGATATCTAATACTATGTACCTAATTAGTTTTTATTATAAAAAAGGTAGCGACTTTACTGCTAGTCTCAATTATTTTGGTGAAATGAAAGCAGAGTAGAGTCTACAGACTACTGAATAATATATAGTTTTTTATGCCTCGGGGATTGATTGCCTCGAGGCTTTTTTATATTAATAACCAAATTTCTTGTTAGTGATGTCAAAACCTATCCAATATGTGTGGTCTTTTTAAATGATAATGATATACCTTTTTGTTTGTAAGTGAACTTTCAATAAATATTATACGAAGCTATCTTATCAGCACCATCCATAATTGCAATCTTTACATTATAAAATAAACATCCAGATGGTTGATATTAGACATACGTATGATCAGGCTTAGACATACGTATGACGAGGCTTGGACATACGTATGATCAATTTTAAACGAATAGTCGGGTTGTTTGTTATAATTTATACTTTTCAATTCATTCATCTGTAGATAACCCTGTCGATAACTATATAATGCCTGTACATAACCCTGTCGATAAGTAATGATATCTATTGATAAAAAAGTTTGGTTATTACATCATTATTTATACCGAAAACGCATTTCAAATTACCAAGAAAAGTTATTATTTCTTTTCAAAAACTTTTCTACCGTATACTATACTACTTATCAACAACAGCATTGTGCCCTGGATATACTGCATATCATAGTTATCAACAAGATGTCAATATATAGTAACCATATCATTATATATCAAATATTTAAGTATAAACATACCTGTTGACAACTATTGAGATGCTATACAATAACCCTGTCGATAGCTCTGATGATGGCATTGGATATATGTTCGTCCTACATGCACTTATCAACATTATCAACAGGATATAATTATCATCATAAAGATTTTCTCTAATAAAAATAAAGAGTTATTATAATAATGGTCAATGAGACGTCAGTGGTGCTTTGGTCGTGCCGCTTCCTATATATATGAATATATATATCGTGGTTGTCGTGCTGATTAGCGATAGTATGATCTTATGTCTATAGCAGTTTGTATGCTTTATTGATGTATAAATACTGTGTGACTGATGTGAGTTAGAAATATTATTGTTATTTTTGCATATTGAAATTATAAATGTATGCGAAAACTCAAAATCAGTGATCTCAACCGCTTAGGTGTGGCTGAATACAAGACTGTAGACAAGATGCCTCTCGTCGTAGTGATGGACGACGTGAGGAGTATGTACAATGTAGGTTCAGTATTTCGTACAGCCGATGCATACAAGGTAGAGTCTATATATCTGTGTGGCATTACTTCTACCCCACCCCATGCAGAGATTCATAAGACAGCGCTCGGTGCAGAAGACAGTGTAGACTGGAGGTATTATGAGAGGACTGAGGATGCTGTATCTGACCTAAAGAATCGTGGATACAAGGTCATCTGTATAGAGCAGGTGGAGGGCAGTATCATGCTGCAGGACTTCTTTGTTGATGAGACAGCACGTGAATATAAGTATGCTGTCATAATGGGCAATGAGGTCAAGGGTGTCAAGCAGAGTGTGGTGGATATGTGCGACGGATGTATTGAGTTGCCTCAGTACGGTACTAAGCACAGTCTCAATGTATCTATCACTGCTGGCATAGTGATATGGGAATTTGCTAAACATTTTATTATATAAGAGCCCCTATCCCCTGCCCTCTCACCCTATAGGGGGAGGGTGACTGATAGGCACAAATCAATAATATCCAATGGCAAAGAAGGAAGAGTTGACTCCGATGATGAAGCAGTTTTATGACTTGAAGGCGAAGCATCCAGATGCTTTGCTGCTCTTCAGGTGCGGAGACTTCTATGAGACATACAATGAGGATGCGTCCGTAGCAGCCGAAATACTTGGTATCACACTTACCAGACGTAGTAGTGTGGCGGGTACATCAGCCAGCGGTACTGCTATGGCGGGCTTTCCATATCATGCTCTCGACACATACTTGCCTAAGCTCATCAGGGCGGGCAAGCGTGTGGCTATATGTGATCAGCTTGAGGATCCTAAGCTTGCCAAGAAGCTTGTAAAGCGTGGCATCACCGAGCTTGTTACTCCTGGTGTGGCAATGAGCGACAATGTATTGAACAGTAAGGAAAACAATTTCGTTGCTTCTGTACACTTTGGAAAGAGTACATGCGGAGTGGCATTTCTCGATATTTCTACAGGAGAATATCTTACTGCACAGGGTACTCTGGACTATATAGACAAGCTTCTCAACAACTTTGCGCCTAAGGAAGTACTATTTGAGCGTGGCAAGAAACTAATGTTTGAAGGTAACTTCGGTGCTAAATACTTTACTTTCGAACTTGACGACTGGATATTCACTACCGAATCAGCACGTACTAAGTTGCTTGCACACTTTGGTACAAAGAGCCTAAAGGGATTTGGCGTAGAACATCTGCAGGACGGTATCATAGCGGCAGGTGCCATACTCTACTATCTGGAGCAGACACTTCACAATCAGATAAGTCATATACGTTCTATCACACAGATTGAAGAGCAGAAATATGTGCGTCTCGACAAGTTTACGGTACGTAGTCTTGAGTTGGTCGACACCATGAATCATGATGGACAGAGTCTGTACAATGTGATCAATCGTACAGCATGTGCCATGGGTGCACGTATGCTCCACCGGTGGTTGCTCTTCCCACTCAAGGACATCAGGCATATACAGTCACGTCACGACGTGGTAGACTACTTCTTCCGTCATCCTGAAGTAAGGGATATGATCAATGAGCAACTCCATCTCATAGGCGATATAGAGCGTATAGGATCCAAGATAGCTACAGGCAGAGTGACACCAAGAGATATGGTACAGCTCAGGGTAGCACTGTCAGCCATCACTCCTATCAAGCATATATGTCAGCAGTCAGACGATGCGAGTTTGCAGGCTATCGGCGGTCAGCTTGACGAGTGTGAATCACTCCGTCAGCGTATAGAGAGTGAGATAATGGACAATCCTCCTATTGCTCTCAACAAGGGCAATGTCATACAGCAGGGAGTGAGTCCACAGCTTGATCAGTTGCGACAGATAGCATACAGCGGCAAGGACTATCTGCTGCAGATACAGCAGAGAGAGGCAGAAGCCACGGGTATACAGAGTCTGAAGATAGGATTCAATAATGTCTTTGGCTACTATATGGAGGTACGCAATACCTATAAGGACCTTGTGCCAGCTGAGTGGATACGTAAGCAGACGCTCACACAGGCCGAACGATATATCACTCAAGAACTCAAGGAGTATGAGGAGCAGATACTTGGTGCGGAGGAGAAGATATTGCAACTTGAGACAGACCTCTACCGCGACCTTATCACGAGTGCAGCAGACTATATACCGTCTATACAGAGGGACGCACTCTATATAGCACAGCTCGACTGTCTCCTGTCATTTGCTATCATAGCTAAGGAGTACAAGTATATACGTCCAGTCATAGACGATAGCCTTGTCATAGACATCAAGCAAGGTAGACATCCGGTTATAGAACGTCAGATGCCTGTAGGGCAGCAGTATATAGCCAACGATGTATTGCTTGACTCCGATAGTCAGCAGATCATCATCATCACAGGTCCTAATATGGCTGGTAAGTCCGCCCTACTACGACAGACTGCACTCATTACGCTCATGGCTCAGATAGGTTGCTTCGTACCGGCAGAGTCTGCACGCATAGGTCTTGTCGACAAGATATTTACCCGTGTAGGTGCGAGCGACAATATCAGCGTGGGCGAATCTACATTTATGGTAGAAATGAATGAGGCGGCAAGCATACTCAACAATATGTCTCCACGTTCACTCATACTCTTTGACGAACTTGGACGTGGTACATCTACATACGACGGCATATCGATAGCGTGGGCGATAGTGGAGCATATACATGAGGGCAGGAAGTCACATCCTCGCACACTATTTGCTACTCACTATCATGAACTCAATGACATGGAGCGTCTATACTCACGTATCAAGAACTACAATGTATCTGTACGTGAAGTAGATGGCAAGGTCATATTTCTCCGTCGTCTCGAACGTGGTGGCAGCGAGCACTCATTTGGTATACATGTAGCCAAGATAGCTGGCATGTCGCCTGATATAGTCAAGAGAGCCGAACAAGTACTGCATCAACTCGAAGAAGATGACAGTGGCAAGTCAGTATCAAGACCAAATACCGAAAATCTGGTGTCTAACGTCGCCTCTGGCACGCAGTTGAGCTTCTTCCAGTTGGATGATCCAGTACTCACACAAGTACGTGATGAGATACTACATCTTGATGTTGACAACCTCACTCCTATTCAGGCTCTCAACAAGCTCAATGAGATAAAGCGTATAGTGAAGGGAAAGTAATTATCATCAAATGATTTTTGTGAATTATACATTTTATATATATTTGCAATATCGCACATTATACTACTACTACTCACCGTATGATGTGTGAATGACATAAATTAAATAACTATAATCATGAAAAAACTTTCTTTACTGTTTGCAATGATGCTATTCGCTATATTTGCAAATGCACAGAGCCTTATTGGCAAATGGAGATGGGAGGATCAACCTGGCAACTACAAGATTCTCGAGTTTAAGAATGCTACACAAGTACAGGTCACAGATATGGGCCTGTTGCAAGACCTGCAATATGATCAGTATTCGGTCACTCTGTATTCGACCATGACTTATCCAGCTACTTACCGCAAGTCTGGCAACAAGGTGACATTTACTTACAACTATTCAGTGCTTAAGTTTACTATTACTGATATTAAGGTTTATCCTCAGGTAAGTGAACAAAAGAAGGCGGCAATCAAGGCTGACATGCAGCGCAAGCTTACGTCAATGACAAAACAGGGATTGGCTCGAGCTCCTCGTACAGACTCATTTTATCTGCAGGATTTCGAGAGCGACCACTTCTATGCTAATCTCTCTGATGGTACTGTTGCTAACTATTACAAGGAGCAATAGTCTTAGGAGACGAGAAGTATAAGTTAAGGAGTTGAGACATTGTGACAGGATGTATATCCTGCAACATAATCTCAACTCCTTAACTATTTTATTATGTATTGACTGTCTCCCCTACACTATCTCTACGGACTTTATCTCAGGCTTTATGCCAGAGAAGTGTATAGTCACCTTAAAGTTTACGAAGTCACTATATATGTATAGAGGTATAGTGTCATTGGCCTTTGGTTCGTAGTCGAACTTGAGTCTGATGGACGAACCGCTGAGATAGTCTTCGTCTGGACGTATTGCTCGGTCACGATCATTGATCTCATAGAGTGAGAATACAGGATCGATAAGTGTGAGAATACGTGGAAGTTCTATACTCAGTTTGTCATCATCACTACTCCACAGTCGCTTTATCTTGCCCCACCAGCTGTCATCATCATTGACAACTGTCATGATGTTGATACCGGTCTGTATAGTCTTCTGCAGTGCTTCGTTGTTGATGGCAAAGTCGTTGAGGTACCCCTCACGTGCATTAGTCTTTTTGCCGCTACGAGACGCATCGCTTGCCTTCATGTACTTGTAGTCTACATTGTCTATCCAGCATATCTTGTCGTCAGTCATGGCGATGGCACGGATGCGTGTGATGTCATTGTACTTCTTGTCTTCGTAGTTGAGCTTTACAGTACCTATCTCTGTCTTGTCATTGTGCTTGATGATATTGACAGCAGGTAGTTTCTGCACGTCATATTCGTCCTTATACATGTCAGTATAGTGTATACATAGGAATATGCGTACATTCTCGAGGTCTATATCTGAACGATTGTTGATGATGACTCGTATCTCGTCGTCATTGTCTGTAAGTGTCCATGCTGTGGTAGGTTCAACTGCTACGTCTATAAATGACTGCTCCATGAGCAACTGCTTGAAGCTGCTGTACATATTGTCTTCGCAGTACTGCATATCAGATAGCAGGCAGTCGTATATGCCTTGATTGCCTCTACGGAAGAAGTGATTGAATATCTCTTCCTTGCTCTTGTCGAGGTCGCCTTGCTGAGCATAATACTTTGCCTTGAGCAGATTAGGGCTGAACATACCATAGCCTTCCATGGTGGCTCGATATAGTCGTAGCAGATATTTGCCTTCTGATGACTGATTGAGGTATGTACGGTTGCGGTATGAGTCAAGCAAGTCAGTGAGTGCTTTTGCCTGGCGTGGATATTCCATAGCTGCCTGGTCAAAGTATGACATTGCCTGCTGCTCCTTGCCTATACGATGATTGAGCAGTCCCTTGAGTACAAGGGCTGGTGCTGAACGCTCAGGATATAGCTCCATGTACTGTGATATGATATTGTCTGCCTCTATATACAGGTCATTTATCTCATTAGGTTGCTGAGAGATGATGTTTAGTTCCTTGTATAGTGATATGTACTGAGTACTGTCACTACTCTCCCCGTCTGTATCTTGTGATGCAGACAGGGATGAAGATTTAGAATTGATCTCGTAGTTGGAAGCAATATTGATGAGCGACAGTGCCTTGAGCAGTAGTGCCTCTCTATTGTCAGGATATGATGCAAGTATCTTGTCGGCAGAGTTGTATGCATCTACCATTCGTCCCGAATAGAGGTCTATATAAGCCTTGTCCTTGTCGAGGCATAGCTTGTTCCATTCCTTCATATATTTGAAGTATACAGGTGCATATTCCTCAAGATACTTGATATATTCCATACGGAGCTCTTCTATCTGCTTATTGAGCGACTCCTTGAGTTCCTTATCCTTCTTATATTGCTCAAATGCTGCTGTCTGTGCACTATTGAGTCCATTGTTGAGATTGATGATGTCAAATGTTCCACCTGTACATACAGTAGCGAGTGTACCTACTGGATTGTATGACTCGGCAAAGCTCTCTGCTCCACTTGTAGCACTACGTGCAAGCATCCATATATTGTCAAGTTCGTCATGTTGCTTCTTGAGTTCGAACATCTTTTGCAGTACAGGCAATAGTTTTTCTTTTGCCTTAAGTACATCTGGAGCAACCTTGCTGTAGTCTTGCTTAGCGACGTATTCGAGATAGCCTGTAAAGTCTTCGGACTGTGATTGAGCTACCTCGAGACTGTTCATGATACGTACAGTCTCCTCGATGTCGTATTGTGGTTCATGCTTTTTGTTGAGTGCGTCAAATGCTGGCTTAAATTCTTCTGTAGGATTATACTCGGCGTTATTCTCTTTATTATCATTTGCCAGATATTGCCACATGAAGTATCCAGCCACACTTAGTATGACTGCTGTACAAATGGCAATGATTACTTTATTACGAGTTTTCATAGTAGATAGAATTTGTTATTTCTTCAGGTTCTTCACGACGAAATAGATGCCAGCTATGATGAATGGTATGCTGAGTAACTGTCCCATGTCGAGTATCATGCCTTGTTCGAAGTCTACCTGTTCTTTCTTTATGAACTCAACAAAGAATCTGAATGTGAATATCGTTGCCATGCAATAACCGAAATATAGACCTGTACCAACCTTAGCACCGATTACATTGGATTTGGTAGAAGTTATACCTCTGCTGTTTGTAGCCTTTCTGTCTATCTTTGTATATATGACTAAGCCTATGATAAATATTATAAGATATGCTATAGCTTCGTAAAGCTGTGAGGGATGGCGAGGCACCAATTGACCATTGACCATAGCGTCTCTGCTATGGAATATGAATGCCCATGGCACATCTGTCTGACTGCCTATTATCTCTGAATTCATCAGATTGCCCATTCTTATACAAAAGGCGGTAAATGGTGTGGCAATGGCTACATTGTCAAGCACGGTCATTGCCTTCATCTTCATTCGCTTGATATATATAAGCATACCTAAGAATAGTCCTATGGCACCACCATGGCTGGCAAGTCCTGTATATCCCGTCATCTTCCAGTCCCATGTATCGCCTATGAAGTGTATAGGCAATATCATCTCTATCATGCCCTTTGGGCTACTCAAGAAATAATCGAACTCATAGAACAAACAATGACCAAGTCTTGCTCCTATGAGTACACCAAAGAAGCAATAGAGAAAGAGCGGTTCGAACTTCTCCTTCGCTATGCCTTGCTGCTTGTATAGCTTCTGCACTATGAGATATGCCGAAAGCAATCCTATACACCATAGGAGTGAATACCATCGCAGTGAGAATGAACCCAATGTGAGTGCATCTACATTTGGTTGCCAGTCAATAAAAAGATACATGTAAGTATAGTTATAAATTATAGATTATAAGTTATACATTAAACATTAAATCTGAAGTGCATTATGTCTCCGTCCTGCACTACATATTCTTTGCCTTCTACACCGAGCTTGCCTGCTTCACGTACAGCTGCTTCTGAACCATACTTGACATAGTCTTCGTACTTGATGACTTCGGCACGAATAAATCCCTTTCCAAAGTCTGTATGGATGACACCGGCGCACTGTGGAGCTTTCCATCCACGATGATAAGTCCAGGCCTTGACTTCCATCTCGCCTGCTGTGATGAATGTCTCGAGATTGAGCAAGCTGTAGATAGCCTTGATGAGACGGTTGCATCCACTCTCTTCGAGACCAAGATCCTCGAGAAACATCTGCTTCTCTTCGTATGTCTCAAGTTCGGCTATGTCTGCTTCAGTCTGTGCAGAGATGATGATGAGTTCTGCATCTTCGTCCTTGATAGCTTCACGTACGCTGTCTACATATTCATTGCCAGCCTTAGCGCTCTTGTCGTCTACGTTGCATACATAGAGCACTGGCTTGGTAGTGAGCAGGAACATATTTTTTGCAGCAGCCTCCTCTTCGTCATTCTCAAGCTCTACAGTACGTGCGCTCTTGCCTTGCTCGAGTGCGTCCTTATAGCGTAACAAGAGGTCATACTCTACTTTTGCCTGCTTATCTCCACCTACCTTAGCGAGTTTCTCAACACGCTTTATGCGGTTTTCTACAGTATCAAGGTCCTTGAGCTGAAGTTCAGTATCGATGATTTCCTTGTCTCTTACAGGATTGACACTGCCGTCGACGTGTACGATATTGCCGTTGTCAAAGCAGCGAAGCACATGTATGATAGCGTCACACTCACGTATATTGCCAAGGAACTGATTGCCGAGACCTTCACCCTTGCTTGCACCTTTCACAAGTCCAGCGATATCTACTATATCACATACAGCAGGTACGATGCGTCCTGGATGTACGAGTTCTGCGAGACGAGTGAGGCGTTCATCAGGTACAGATATCTGTCCGAGTTGAGCGTCTATAGTACAAAATGGGAAATTAGCTGCCTGTGCTTTTGCGCTTGAGAGGCAGTTGAACAATGTTGATTTACCAACATTAGGAAGGCCTACGATGCCTGCTTTTAATGCCATATCTTATTTGCTTTTAGTTTCTGATTAATAATCAATAATATCACTTGCATACATATATACATCCCATGCATCAGTTCATGCTCCCCTATCCTACTTCACTAATAATCTGCATGATACTGACGAGACGTATGTACACATACTTTGCAAAGTTATACATTATTTGTCAAATAGACGGCATATTTATCAAATAATTGCATTCCCCCACCTTATCTCTACCCTACCTCTACCTTAAGCTACACTCTCATTTACATTATGGTTATGTACTAAGATACATATCATAACAATGACCCGACGCATCACTATACTGTGTACGTCGGGTCAATATGGTATTGTATATAACTATGTGTAGAGTGGGGGATGATGACTATTTGATGCTCCACTCAAATACTCCACAGCTCTTCTTAGCAGGCTGCTTGATCTCAAGCTTCATTGCAGTAGTAGTGACTGGCTCGAAGTCTACGGTACAAGCTATGCCCTTCTCACATGGATAGCGACTTGGATTCTTAACCTCTGTCCATTCGCCAGCCTCATTCTTGTAGTAAAGCTTCCATGCGTCTGGTACGGTACATCCGCCCCATGGACTATCGTCAAACCAGTATACTGTAGATGATGATACAGTCTGTGCACTCTTGAAGTCATAGCTGAGCCATTCGGTAGTGTTGTACTTAGGCCAGAAATGTGTGTAAGGTATTGAGCGGTCATCGCCACCAAGTGGAACGAGACGGTCATTGATTGCACTAAGTGCAGGAGCTCTCTTGATAGAGCAGCTTATCTTGCTCTCAGAAGCTATTGATGGTGGGAGAGCAGGGTTTGTAGCACTCAAGTCAATAGGTATCCATACGGTCATCTTACCGTTGCCACGGTGTGCCCATGCGTAGTATGGTATGAGTACGAGACGCTCATCTGTAGTCACGAGTTTGCCGTCCTTGTTAAAGTTAAGTGTCTGTGCATCAGTAGTGAGAGTCTCAACATTAGTACCCTTGATCTCCTTTTGACCAGATGTGAACTTAGGCTCCTGATTGAGGAGTACAGAGAGTACGTCGCATGAGTTGTCAGGCCATTCGGCGCAATATACGAGTGGACCTTTCTCTACAGAAGCGCGTCCCTTGTCGGCAGCTACCTTTCCGTTAGCCTTGACGATACGTGGCTCCATATCAAAGTGTACCTCTACCTTGTCGCCCTTCTTCCATGCACGATTGATGACGAAATATCCATTCTGCAGCTCGCTCTTCACTTCCTTGCCATTGACCTTGATAGTATATCCGAGTCGCTTGCCATCTACGTATGTATAGAGATCGCTTGGCACTACCTCGCCCTTGACCCATCCAGGGATACGTATATTAAGGTTGAACTTGCCACTTGCCTTCTTCATGTTCATAGTGATGTCACCATTCCATGGATAGTCAGTCACCTGTTCGAGAGTCACGCTCTTGCCTCCAACCTTGACTGTAGTCTCGTTGCCTGCAAAGAGGTTGATATATAGTGAATTGTCCTTTACAGCGTATATATACTGTGGGAGTGAAGGGATGAAGCGTGCGGCATTGCTTGGACAACATGCACAGCCAAACCATGGCTGTCTCTGATGCTGACCCATAGACTGGAGTGGGTTAGGGTAGAAGAAGTTACCACCGTCGATAGATATACCTGATATCACGCCGTTGTAGAGTGAACGCTCAAGTGCGTCGTAGTACTTGCTGTCTCCGTGGAGGAGGAAGAGTCGGTAGTTGAGATATACCTGTGCGATAGCTGCACAAGTCTCACAATATGCAGACATGTTAGGCAGTTCGTAGTTTTTGCCAAATGCCTCTCCACTTGCTGTTGCACCTACACCACCAGTGATATAATACTTCTTAGTGATGATGTTGTCCCATATATTGTCGATTGCGTCGATGTATGACTTGTCGCCTGTCAGAGCTGCTACGTCAGCCATGCCGGCATACATATATCCTGCTCTAACTGCATGACCTACAGCCTCTTTCTGCTCTACTACAGGTAGATGGCTCTGGCTGTACTCTGTCTTGATGGTAGTGTAGCCACGCTTGTCGAGGAAGAACTTAGCCTGGTCGAGATACTTCTTGTTGCCTGTTGCGAGATAAAGTTTAGCGAGACCCATCTCTGCTATCTGGTGGCCAGGCACTACACATGCCTGTCCTGGCTTGTCGCCGACCTCCTTGCATACGCAGTCAGCATACTTGATTGCTATGTCGAGGAAGTTGCGCTTGCCTGTAGCCTGATAGTGCGCTACAGCTGCTTCACATAGGTGACCGAGGTTGTAGAACTCATGGCTCAAGTCCTCTACCTTAGACCATCTTGTAGGTCCTGCCCACTCATGAGGGCGCTGTGGATTCTGTGTGCGTGAAGTATAGAGGTATCCATCAGGCTCCTGTCCAGATGCTATTACCGCTATGACACTGTCTACGTAGGCGTCGAGTCGACGGCCGTGATAGAGTGCGTTAGGGTATGTCTGGAGGAGATAGCTTGCACCTTCTATAGTCTTGTAAGGGTCAGTATCGTCAAACGAATATGTACCTTTCTCGATAGTGAACACCTTGCTTGGGTCCTTGAGATGCTGGGCAGCGTTGGAGAAATTGGTGTATCGTCCTGTCTCTTCACACTTGCTGAAGGCGAGTGGGATAGTGACCTCGCGGCTTGCCTGCAGACGTTGTCCCCAGAACGTGTTTGGAGTCACCTTTACGCTTGTAAATGGTACTGGCGTGATAGGATAGCCCGACTTGTCAGACTGCGCCAAAAGATTGCTTGTTGCTATCGAAGCGACAAGTGTTAATGCAATTAGTTTTTTCATATTTCTAACTAATGATTATGTGTGTATTGATTAGTCTTTTGGGCAAAGATATACAATTTTATTGATATATATCGTATGTCAGCCTATCTGTTTGATGCCAATCATTATATATTGTTAGATTAGCGTCTCTTTTTTATTGATTGATAGATATGATTGAGAATAAATATTGATAAAGATCCAACCATAATACATATAAAAATTCATCGAGCGGTTGATGCGTTTGCAACAACCGTTCGATGAGCGTGCATACATACGTATGTCGAGCGTTCAACATACGTATGACGAGGCTTCAACATACGTATGTCGAGGCTTTATCGACCGTATGATCAAATTCACATATCAGTGTGATGATTTATATATCTCCTGGTTATTTCCTTTTTTCCCCAAGAAAATAATATCATGTCATACGCATGTATGCGTATTATATATTAATGTGCCTCAAGCCAGTTGGAGCCCCATCCGCAGACAGCAAGCAGAGGCACAGCCATGTGAAATGCGTTTTGCATCTCTTCGACCACAAGTCGCTCAATGATTTCTCTCTCTTCAGGTACGACAGAGAAGTTGAGTTCGTCGTGCACCTGCAGTATCATCTTAGACTTGATACCTTCCCTTCTCATGCGCTCATCTATCTTGATCATCGCCACCTTGATAATATCGGCAGCAGTACCCTGTATAGGTGCGTTGATGGCGTTTCGCTCGGCATATCCTCTCACTGTAGCGTTGTGGCTATTGATGTCAGGCAGGTGGCATCGGCGTCCAAACAGAGTCTCTGTATATCCATTGTCACGTGCCATCTGTATAGACTTGTCCATATATTCCTTTACACCAGGATATGTAGCGAAGTACTCGTCTATCAGTTCTTTAGCTTCTCCACGGCTCACCTGCATACGCTCTGCAAGTCCAAATGTTGTGATGCCGTATATGATGCCGAAGTTAGCAGTCTTTGCCTTGCGCCTCTCATCAGAAGTGACCTCGTCTATGCTCTTCTTGTATACCTTGGCTGCTGTGGCTGCATGGATGTCATGACCGGCGTTGAATGCTTCGATCATATTCTTGTCTCCACTTGTGTGAGCCATGATGCGTAGCTCTATCTGAGAGTAGTCGGCAGAGAAGAATAGGCAACCTTCGTCTGGTATGAATGCCTTGCGCACCTCCTTGCCATTAGCGTCTCTAATAGGAATATTCTGCAGGTTAGGATTGCTCGAACTGAGTCGTCCAGTAGTCGTAACAGCTTGATTGTAAGATGTATGTATATGTCCTGTACGCGCATTGATAAGTTGAGGCAGAGAGTCTATATAGGTCGAAAGCAGCTTCTTATATCCTCTGTAGTCCAGTATCTTCTCGACTATAGGATGCTTGCCCTTAAGGCTCTGTAGCACCTCTTCCGATGTGACGTATTGACCTGTCTTGGTCTTCTTCGCCTTGTCAACGATTTTCATTTTGTCGAAGAGTACTTCGCCAACTTGCTTAGGAGAGGATATATTGAAGTTGACGCCTGCCATCTCATGTATTTCCTTCTCTATGTTGAGCATCTTTTCGCTGAATTGTCTTGATGTATCGGCAAGTGATGCGGTATCAATCCTTGCGCCGTTCATCTCCATACGTGCCAGTACAGGTACGAGTGGCATCTCGATGTTGGCAAAGAGGTCATACAGCCCCTCTTCGTGTAGTCTCTGCTCAAGTATATTCTTAAGCTTTAGAGTCACATCAGCATCTTCAGCCGCATACTCATAGACTTCGGTAGGAGAGAGGTCACGCATCGACTTCTGCTTTTTGCCCTTTGTTCCTATCAGTTCATCTATGTGTATGGTCTTGTAGCCAAGATATATCTCGGCGAGATAGTCCATGTTGTGCCTGAGTTCGGGTTGGAGGATATAGTGGGCTATCATCGTGTCAAACATCGTTCCTCTCACTTCCACTCCATAGTTGGCAAGCACCGTAATGTCGTACTTGATGTTTTGTCCTATTTTGACTATGTTGTCCGATTCGTAAACATCCTTAAACTCATTAACGATTTTTAAGGCTTCGTCCTGATTTTCGGGTATCGGTACATAGTAAGCCTCATTTTCGACGACGGCAAAGCTCAATCCTACCAATTCGGCGCTGATTGCGTCTGTATTGGTCGTCTCTGTATCTAAACTAAGAGAATCAAATGTCAACAATTTTCTCTTTAATTCTTGTCGACCTTCTTCTGTATCAACGAGATAGTACTGATGTGCTATTGACTTTAAGTCGCTGAGATTTGAATATTCTACGGTTCCTTGACCATCGACCGGGTTTTCTGCATTGTTATTAGCGTCAAAAAGTCCAATTTCGGCACTTCCTCCATGCTGTGCGTTGCTGATGATGGCAGAGTTGTCTCCGAAGAGGCTAAGTTGCATGTCAGGTTTAGCTACTTGCTTTGACTTGGCGTTTTGCTTCTGACTTGCGGCGGTAGGGTAGGGAGTGTCTTTTCCAAGCACTCGGTTGATGAGGTTTCTGAACTCGAGTTCATCAAACAGTTCTCTCAGCTTGCCCTCATCTATAGGTTGCCTCTTCAGGTCATCGAGCTGTATGTCGAGAGGTACATCAGTCTTTATCGTGACGAGGAATTTTGAGAAGCTTATGTCTTCCTTGTTTTCTTCAACCTTCTTCTTTAGAGCTCCCTTCAGTTCGTCGGTACGGTTGAGCAACTCATCTATAGAGCCAAACTGAGTGATGAGCTTGACTGCAGTCTTCTCTCCTACACCAGGACACCCGGGTACGTTGTCTGACGCATCTCCCATCAGTCCGAGTAGATCAATGACTTGTTTGGTAGATGATATTCCGTACTTCTCACATATTTCCTTTTCACCGAGGATTTCAAAGTCCTTGTCGCCATACTTAGGCTTATACATCCATACGTTGTTGCCTACAAGTTGTCCATAGTCCTTGTCTGGGGTCATCATGTAGGTAATAACCTCGTTGGAATGGCTAAATCTTGTAGCCAATGTACCTATCACATCATCTGCTTCATAGCCCGGCACCTCGAGTATAGGTATGTGGTATGCTTCAAGTATACTCTTTATATAAGGTATGGCGGCACGTATAGCTTCTGGCGTCTCTTCTCTCTGCGCCTTATATTCAGGGTACATCTCATGTCTGAATGTGCCTCCTTTAGGGTCAAATGCCACACCTATATGAGAGGGCGATTCCTTCTTGAGTACATCTTCGAGTGTGTTGACAAATCCAAAGATTGCTGATGTGTTGAGACCTTTGCTATTGATTCTTGGTGCTTTGATAAACGCATAATACGCCCTGTAGATTAGCGCGTATGCATCTAAGAGGAAGAGTTTGTCCATATTATTTCAGGTTTTACTCGTAAAGTTCTAAAATTTTGATTGTAAAGTTAATAAAATAATATTGATTTAAGCGTTTTATTGCTAAATTTGTACCCGAATTAGATTATTATGGTAGCATTAGAACAGATACGAAAGCCTATCGAGCTGGAAATGGAACGTTTCTTAGAAGTGTTCCGCATCAATCTTACACACTCCAATCCGTTGCTTCAGGAGGTGCTCACACGCATCACCTCTCGCAATGGCAAGATGATGCGTCCACTTCTTACTATATTGTCTGCCAAACTCTTAGGCGAGGTCAATGATTCTGCACTCTATAGTGCGGCTACCTTCGAGTTCTTCCATACTGCCAGTCTTGTGCACGATGATATAGTGGACGAGAGTGAACAGAGACGAGGTCAGGCTTCGATCAACAATTCATACGGCAATAAGATTGCTGTACTTGTAGGTGACTATATACTTGCTTGTGCTTTGCACAATGCTGCAATGACTAATTGTCCTCGTATCATCGATGTATTCTCTTTGTCAGCACAACAGCTTGCCAATGGCGAATTGCTGCAACTTCATAATATTGACAATGAGAAGATTAGCGAAGAAATATACTATGATATCATCAAGAACAAGACGGCTGCTCTATTTGCATCGTGCTCTCAGTCTGGTGCTATATCTGCTACCGACAATGAGGATGATATACAGACACTTCGCGAGTTTGGTGAGATAGTAGGTATATGTTTCCAGATTAGGGATGACATCTTTGATTATCTCGATGAGGGCGAGATAGGCAAGCCAACTGGCAATGATATGAAGGAAGGCAAGCTCACGTTGCCTGTTATTCATGCTCTGCTATCTACTGACGATAAGGAGATGTACGACATAGCATACAAGGTTAAGTCATTGACTGTATCGCATGATGAAGTGGCACGATTGGTCGATTTCACCAAGAGAAATGGTGGTATTGAGTACGCAGAGCATGTGATGGATGTATATGCTAATAAAGCTAAGGCATTGCTTCAGCGATACCCTGACAATGATGTTCGTAAGGCTATGTATGACTTTGTGGACTT
>JAZLKQ010000155.1:0-1895 GCA_045597745.1 Bacteroidaceae bacterium
CGTATGGTACGTTGTCCACGTACATTCCAACGGCTGGTGTGTTGATGCGAGCCCCCACACCACGTATGTAGATGGCGCTTGTCAGTCGGCTACCATAGTCTGGCATGAAGAAGTTTGGCACAATGCCTGCTACTCCCTTGAGCGATGTGACATGAGCAGCTTCCAGTTGTCCCTTTGACAATATGTTTACCGCAGCAGGCAGTTGTCGCATCACCGTGTTTTCCTTCACGGTTGACACCACCTCAATTTCGTCAAGGCATATAGGAGCCACGCTATCGGTTTCGTTGTCAGAAACCTTGTTGCCGTCAGGTGAAGAGAATAATGTGTTTCCTGTAAGGGCGACTATAGATGTGAGAGCTATGAATCTTTGCATAAATCCTGAATTTTGGTGCAAAGGTACTGCTTTTTCGTGAGGTGTGCAATAGTTAATTGTTATGATTTTGAAGAGATGGTAAATGGCTTTCGTCTCTTATCGCTTCACGCTTATGAGTAGTCCGATGACTTCGGAGTAGTTCTTGATGCCTGAGGAGATGTTGTTGCCCTTGAGGAAGAGATCGTAGATGTTGGTCTGAATGTCATTGATATGCTCGCTGTGGAGTGAGTCCCAATGCTGGCGTGTGTCTATGAGGTCGGTCACGACTTCCTTGCGCAGACGCTGCTGCCACAGACGCAACTTATCGTCGGGGAGAGCATGAACAGCATTGACGTAGATGTGGGCGAGAATACCTTTGTAGCCACTGTATCGTATGGCAGCATTAGTTGACGCCGTACATGCGTGATAAGCCCACCAGTTAGCTTCTGCCTCGTTGCTCACTCCCAGCAGGTGAGAATATTCATGGGCAAAGACGAAGGGATGGTCGTAGGCGAGGACATCGGTATTGACGAACGACTCGGCATATAGGGGTGCCATGAATCCGGCTGTGCCTACGGCGGAGTAGAAGCGATTGAGCGGCGTGTGCTTCTCGTGATGCCAGCTGCGTGGAGTGGCAAGCCCGTAGTGTCGTGGCACACTTGCGTAGAACGCCTTTATGTCTGTCTCCATCTGCTCCTGAGTGCAGAGCGTGTTGGTTGTCCATGCTGCGTTGATGCTGTCAGCAAATTCGTTGATGAAGTTGATGAAAGCCTGTTCGTCGTACTGTGCCATCTGTGTGTTGGTACGCTGGATGAGGCTTGAGCGTGAGTAGTTGTTGCACCAGCTCGTATAAAACCATGCGTATGTCCACATCAGAATCGTTGCTATGTCTATCAGACATCGTGTCCATCTCTCCCTGTGCTTTGCCAGTAGCCAGATGTGGCGCAGTATGAGGACGAGGATGATGCCTACTGTTAACTCCTGAAGTGGGAGAGGGAAGCGGTGTGACACGAACGACAGGCAGTCTGCTATCATCGGATAGATGGCTGTAGCGTAGGTGTCTGCCACGGGAGTGGAGCATCGGCACAAAAGCGTGAAGATGACGAGTGCTGCTCCGATGTATGTCTGTATGTTGGTTAGTCGTTGTCTGTTCATAATTGCGCGTTGTTTATATGGGAGTTATTCGATAGCTATTCGGTGGCGTGTCGTTTAGGTGCGAAGATGCTTCGAGGATGGCGATACGTCACAGTTTCGAATTGCGCTGCAAAGATAATACATGAAAAATGCGGTTTTCGAATAATTCACCAACTTTTTTCAAAAAATCATACGTTGTCAACATTATCATTTTTCGTTTCGGGGCGCGAATGGACTCATAAATATAATATGATATAATTCAAGTTTCGGAAGTAGGGTGTCCAATTTGTTGTACTAACACTCTCTACATAATCAGTATTTAACATTTTAAGAATCAACGAAATAAGTCAAAAATAATTCACAAAAAGCTTGCATATCTCGCAAATTTGTTGTATCTTTATGGTCTAAT
>JAZLKQ010000156.1:0-9118 GCA_045597745.1 Bacteroidaceae bacterium
CACCCTTGACAGTATCATAGAAGAGACGGTATACTGAGTCACCGTCATTCTGATAGTTCTTAGCTGCATTGATACCACCTTGTGCAGCGATAGAGTGTGCACGACGTGGTGAGTCCTGGATACAGAAGTTGAGTACGTTGAAGCCCATCTCGCCGAGAGATGCAGCTGCTGATGCTCCGGCAAGACCAGTACCTACTACGATGACGTCGAGCTTGAGCTTGTTCTTAGGGTTTACCAAGCGCTGATGTGCCTTATAGTTTGACCACTTCTCAGCTACTGGTCCCTCAGGTATCTTAGAATCTATATTGATTGCCATAACTTAATTTACCTTTTAATAAATATTTATGATGAATAAATTAGCAGCATGAACCGCCTGTGCATCCGCTGAATAGCCAGAAGTATACTACTACAACGAGGAAGAGCAACATGATGAGAGTAGAGTAGATGTTGCCGATAAGCTTCCAGCGCTTAAACCATATATGTCCGCTCCATCCCATTGTCTGCATTGCACTCCACATACCGTGTGTAAGGTGGAACCATATAGCTACGAGCCATACGATGTAGATGATAGAGTAGACAGGGCATGCGAATGTCTGCTTGATGTAAGAAAGACCGTCTGTAGCCTCATGTCCACCGAGTGTTGGCTGACCGATAAGCTCTGCAAACATCATGTTGTACCAGAAGTTGAAGAGGTGGAGAAGGAGACCTAAGAGTACGATAAGTCCAAGTACGAGCATGTTCTGTGATGCCCATTCTACCTTCTCTGGCTTAGAAGTGACAGCATACTTGTTGTTACCACGAGCCTTCTTGTTCTGCACTTCGAGGATGAATGCATAAGCGATGTGAATGACTACGAGTGCCGCAAGGGCGATGGTAGCAGCAACTGCATACCAGTTAGAACCGAGCAGTCCGCAAATCATGTTATACGCAGAGTCATCGCCTGATACTCCACGGATAGCATCAATAACTGCTACTACGTTCATGCATCGATGAAACGTAAGGAAGAGGATAAGTGCCATACCTGATACAGACATGATAACTTTTCTTCCGATTGAAGAGTTACATAACCACATAAAATGTTGAATTTAATTAGTTAATTATTTAATTTGATTTTTACTCAGATTAGTGTTAGTTATTGCCACACACAAGAGTGCGCAATACGTAGTATTCTGCAAAAATATATTATTTAGAACAATTTAACAAAGCTTTGTCGAAAAAATATTGCATTATTGGCGTAATAACTCCATAAACCTATTGATTATACGGCATTTCTCCTCTTCAGGCATGTCACTAGCGTATTCTTCCATCACTGTCTTGAATGCCTGCTCAGCCTTTGCCCTCATCTGTGCTTTGCCTGCCCTGAGTCCTGAGGCGAGCTCAGTCTTGGGCAATAATTGTCTGTTAAAGTTTCCGTCACTCATAATATTTATATTTAAGGTCCATCAACCTATATTTAGAGTTCATCGCCCCTCCCACAATTCCCCCTTTGTGGGTCAGGGGGCTTTTCATCACTCCTGGACATACACTCTCTGCACACGTGTCGATATGCCGGTAAGCACCTCGTAAGGTATGGTGTCGAGTATGTCGCTCAGCACAGTCACTGGCAGATCATCGCCAAATATTATGGCGTGGTCACCTTCCTTGCAGTCTATGTCAGTGACGTCTATCATACATACATCCATACATATATTGCCGACATACGGTGCCTTCTTGCCATTGACAAGGCAGTAACCTCTGTGGTTGCCGAGATGTCGGTTGAGTCCGTCAGCATATCCTATAGGGATGGCTGCGATGCGACTGTCTCTATCGAGAATAGTTCGACGGCTATAACCTATACTCTCTCCAGCCGGCACGTCCCTAATCTGCAAGATAGTAGTCTTGAGAGTAGCGACATTGTGTATAAGTTGGTTGTTGCGAGAGTTGATGCCGTAGAGTCCGAGTCCAAGGCGCACCATATCCATGTGATACTGAGGAAAATGCTCGATGCCTGCGGAGTTGCATATATGTCGAATAATCTTGTGGTTGTAGGCTGCCTGTAGCATCTGGCTCGCCTTGTCGTAGAGTTGGAACTGACGGTGAGAAAATTCGTCAAACTCATCTCCGTCACTACCTACAAAGTGACTGAATATACTGCATGGTACGAGTGCTGTCTGACGTGTCAGTCTCTCGATAAGTTGAGGCATGTCTCGCTCTGGATTGAATCCCAGCCTTCGCATACCGGTATCGAGTTTGATATGAACAGGGAAGTTGGTGATGCCTTCCTTCTCCGCTGCACGAATAAGTGCTTCGAGTATCTGGAAGTTGAATATCTCAGGTTCGAGCCTGTAGTCAAAGAGCATCTTAAATGATGTCATCTCCGGATTCATTATCATGATATTGGCAGTGATACCGGCCTTTCGCAGTTCGGCACCCTCATCTGCCACAGCCACAGCGAGATAGTCCACGCCATGATCCTGTAGAGTCTTGCCTGTCTCGAGAGCTCCTACACCATAAGCTGATGCCTTGACCATGCATACCATCTTAGTCTCGGGACGCATGAAAGAGCGGTAATAGTTGACGTTGTTGACCAGTGCATTGAGATTGACCTCAAGTATAGTCTGGTGAACTTTGAGTGTCAGCAGGTCTGAAAGTTTGTCAAATCTGAACTGTCTTGCACCCTTTATGAGGATAAATTCGTTGCTCAGATCATTGAATATCTCGCTGTTGATCAGCTGGTCGGTAGTATGGAAGAAATGCCTCTCCATAGGGAAGTAGTCGGCACACGAACTTATCTCGTCGCCCACACCGATGACCTTCTTGATGCCTCTGCTCTCTGCCATCTGAGCCACACGGCTGTATAGTGAGCGTGGACTCTCACCACTCTGCAGTATGTCCGAGAGTATGAGCGTACGCTTCTGGTCCTTCATGTCCGGGCGTCGGTTCATGAAGTCAAGAGCTATGTCAAGCGAGTGTACATCGCTATTGTATGTATCATTGATGAGCGTACATCCATTGCGTCCGTCCTTGACCTCCAGTCGCATAGCCACAGGCTCGAGCGCTTCCATACGTCTGCATATATCCTCGATATTGACCATTGTCCTGAGACTGAGACATGTAGCAAGGCATGTTATCGAGTTTTCGATAGCGGCATTGTCAATAAATGGTATGGTGTATTGACCTATTTCATCATTAATAGAGAACTTGACCGTAGCCTTGTTGCCCTCCTTCTCGATGCTTCGTATACAGAGCGACGTATCTTGATGTATGCCATACTCCCAAGTCACTCTTGATATGTCAGCGGGCAGCATTGCCGAGTCACGACGTATGTACTCGTCATTCATGTTGAGTACAGCGGAGGTACTGTTCTTAAATAGTGTAAGCTTCTCCGAGCACTTGATATCAAGCGAAAGGAAGTTCTCCTGATGTGCCTGACCAATATTTGTTATGACACTTGTCGTAGGCTTGATAATCTTTTCGAGACTGCTCATCTCCTCTGGATGAGATATTCCTGCCTCGATGATGGCAATATCGTTGTGGCTGTTGATGAGCCATACACTCAGAGGTACACCTACCTGTGAGTTGTAGCTACGGGGCGAACGACATACGTTGTAGTCTGGTGACAGCAACTGGTATAGCCACTCCTTGACAGTAGTCTTTCCGTTGCTTCCTGTGATAGCTATGACAGGTATGTCAAACTGTGATCTGTGATGTGCAGCGAGTTGCTGAAGAGCAGTGAGCGTGTTGTCGACCAGCAGAAAGTTGCAGCCCTCGAGCTGTTGTGTCTCGTCCGACATTCTGCTTATCACAAAGTTGCGCACACCTCGCTTGTACAATTCCTTTATATACTTATGACCATCATTGCGCTGTGTCTTTATGGCGAAGAATAGTGTTTCGTCAGGAAAACATAGTGAACGGCTGTCTATTAATAGCCAGTTGATAGGGGTGTCAATAAGGCTTCCTCTACACTGAGCACCAATTACTTGTGCTATCTCTCCAATGTTGTATTGCATGATGTATTATTTTGTTGCATTTTCATTGAGTGTATGATAAACGTTCATCGAACGTATGTATGATTAGTACACTCCAGAAGTCATGATATTAGTCATGGTTTCGTGTTTACCTTTTCGTGATGCAAAGGTAAGGATATTTTTCTTTCAACGCATCAATTTTGTCATTAGTTGCATCAATAAACTTTCTGTAGCTCTCCGCCTCAGGGTCAGATGGTCTATGCGAGAGCGCACGGTAGATGTCGTTGCACTGTCTGATGATGGACTTGGTGTCGGCGGTAAAGTACGTGTCGGCAAACCTCTCCCATATATACTCTACAGCAAGTGGTGACGGATGTACCATATCGTCGGCATAGTATCTGTAGTCACGCAGTTCGTCCATCATGATCTCGTACGAAGGGAAGTACTGTACCCACTTGCTTTGACCATCATCAGTACATCTGCTTACTATGTCATCGACAGCAAGCAGCAGTACTGCCTTGGACAACTGGTTGACGTGCAGTCCGTCGCGCCTGTGTCGTATAGGGCTTACAGTCATGATGACCCTCATCTCAGGATTGATGTCATGTATCTGTCGCAGCAGCTCGACCCACTGGTCCACGATGTCATGATGGTTCATTCGCTCACGTACGAACATTCGGTCAGCCTGCTTGTGACAGTTGGCTACGAGCATACCATCTGCCTTGAGCCTGTATATGATGCTTGTGCCGAAGGTGACGATGAGCAGTCCAGCGTCCTTGATGCGCTGTGAGGTGAGGTGTGTGGCATCGTTGATCTGAGTGATGAGCTGCTCTCTGTCTGTTGATGAAAACATGGAGTGGTGCATCCAGCTGTGCCATTGTCCGGTGCGCTCGTCACAAAACAATTCTCTCCCCTCTGCTGTATATACTTTGTCAATGACACTTTGTGACAGCATTGCCGCAATGGAAGCAGGATTGTATAGAGTGCCAAATGGATTGTGAAGGCAGTCAAATCCACCTTTGCTCAACTTTTCGCCTATATTGTCAGCAAAGCACGACCCGAGCAATAGCACTCGGTCTGTATGCTTTATCTGCAATTCGTTGGAAGAAATTTCTATTTTTGTTGTTAATTCCATGTCTTCTGCATTAATTATCGTTGCAAAAGTAATCAACTTCCGTTAAAATGTGTACTTTTGCATGGTTATATACAAGAAAATGGAAGAAAAATTCAATTATAAGCTCCTGTCGACGGTTGATTATCCATCTGACCTGCGCAAACTCAGCATCAATCAACTGCCTGAGTTGTGTGCAGAATTGCGTCAGGACATCATAGAAGAACTTTCTCTCAATCCAGGCCATCTTGCATCAAGTCTCGGTGTAGTAGAGTTGACAGTAGCTCTACACTACGTGTACAATACCCCTTACGACCGCATCGTGTGGGACGTAGGTCATCAGGCTTACGGTCACAAGATACTTACAGGACGTCGTGAGGCATTCAAGACCAACCGCAAGCTACATGGACTCAAGCCGTTCCCATTCCCTTCGGAGAGTGAGTACGACACCTTCTGCTGCGGACATGCGTCCAACTCCATATCAGCTGCCCTCGGTATGGCTGTAGCCGCAAAGATACAGGGAGAGGACCGCAAGGTAGTGGCGGTGATAGGCGATGGAGCCATGAGTGGCGGTCTCGCCTTCGAGGGCATCAACAATACTGCAGGTACTGACAACGACATGCTCATCATACTCAATGACAACAACATGTCTATCAGCAACTCGGTGGGAGGCATGAGAAAATATCTCCTCCAGCTCAATACCAACAGCACATACAACGATATACGATACAAGGTCTCCCGCAAGATGTACGAGTGGGGAGTGCTCAATGACAAGCGTCGCAAGCGCATCATACGATTCAGCAATTCTATCAAGTCGCTCGTATCGCATCGTCAAAACATGTTTGAGGGCATGGACATACGCTACTTCGGACTGACCGATGGACACGATGTCATAGAGTTGGTGCGTACTCTATCTGCTATCAAGAACATGAAGGGCCCTAAGCTCTTGCACATCAATACAGTCAAGGGTAAGGGATATGCGCCTGCAGAACAGAACGCTACCGTATGGCATGCACCGGGCAAGTTTGACTGTGAGTCAGGCGAACGAATCGTTTCAGACAGCGGCAAGCCACGTCCACCTAAGTTCCAGGATGTGTTTGGCAAGACACTGCTCCAGTTGGCGAAGGACAACCCACGTATAGTCGGTGTCACTCCAGCCATGCCTACAGGATGCTCTATGAACATCATGATGGAAGCCATGCCTGACCGTACATTCGACGTAGGCATAGCCGAGGGACATGCGGTGACATTCTCTGGAGGTATGGCTAAGGACGGCATGATGCCATTCTGCAACATATACTCGTCATTCATACAGCGTGCGTACGACAATATCATACACGATGCAGCCATCATGCGACTCAACATCGTGCTGTGCCTCGACCGGGCAGGTATAGTAGGAGAGGACGGACCTACACATCATGGTGCGTTCGACCTTGCATTCCTCCGCCCTATACCTAATATCACAATAGCTTCACCTTACGATGAGCACGAGTTGCGCCATCTCATGTATACGGCACAACTGCCTGACAAGGGCACATTTGTCATACGTTATCCACGAGGCTGCGGTTCGCAAGTGGAGTGGGAATGTGACTTTGAGGAGTTGCCGATAGGTAAGGGCAGGAGACTCAAGGATGGCAATGACGTGGCAGTACTTACTCTCGGACCTATAGGCGTACTGGCGTCACAGGCTATATCACAGGTGGAAGAGTCGTCAGGCATCAGTGTAGCACACTATGACATGCGCTTCCTCAAGCCTATAGATACTGATATACTCAGGGAGGTCGGCGAGAAGTTCAGCCGTATCATAACCATCGAGGACGGTGTGATCAAGGGTGGTCTTGGCAGTGCCGTACTAGAGTACATGGCAGACAACGGCTATCATCCGGACGTGGTACGTATGGGCATACCGGACACATTCGTAGAGCATGGCACAGTGTCTCAGCTATATGGTATCATAGGTATTGACGTGGAGAGCATCAAGCGTCAGATATTAGGTGAGGGATAATCCACCGTTCATTATAAGCATAAGTACTGACTCATTATAAGCAACAAGTACTGACTCCACATATATGATGACATGACGCTGCAGGCGCATCATCATGAGGAGTGACGGACAAGATACTATCATGAAGATAATAATAGCAGGTGCAGGAGCAGTAGGTACTCATCTCGCCCAACTCCTGTCGAAGGATAATTTCAATATTGTCCTTATAGATGAAGATGAGGAACATCTCAGCAAGTTGAATACCAATCTCGATATTCAGACACTTGCTGTCACCCCTACGTCTATACAGGGACTAAAGGATGCCGACGTTGCAGACGCCGACCTCTTCATCGCTGTCACTCCTGACGAGAGCGAGAATATAGCCTGTTGTAGCATAGCTCATGGACTGGGCGCCAAGCGCACAGTGGCTCGTGTAGACAACTATGAGTACATGAAGCCTGAGAACAAGCATATATTTGAACAGATGGGTATATCATCGCTCATCTACCCCGAATTGCTCGCTGCACAGGAGGTCGCATATTCGTCCAAGTACAGCTGGGTAAGGCAGTTGTGGGAGTTCAATGGAGGTGACCTCGTACTGTTGAGCGTCAAGATGCATGACGACCATCCACGGCTCGACCGTGAGATAGTCAACGAGAACAACCAGCTCATCGGGCGCACGCTCAAGGAGATTGGTATGCAGGGACACCAGTTTCATGTAGTAGCCATCAAGCGTGAAGGAGAGACCATCTTCCCTTACGGAGACGTTCGCATACTGCCTCGCGACCTTGTGTTCTTCATGACCAAACGTGACGAGATCAATACCATACGCCATCTGTCAGGCAAGGACGACTATCCGCCTATCAAGCACGCACTGATGATTGGAGGTGGAAAGCTCTCTGTGAGAGTAGACTGGGCAATGCCTGACAACCTCGGAGTCAACATTATTGAGTCCAACTACAAGCGTTGCGAGGAACTCGGACGACTGGTCAAGGAGCGCACACTCGTCACATTTGGAGACGGATTTGACGTTGACCTTGTGCGTGATGAAAGTCACGGTGATGTTGAGGCGTTTATTGCATTGACCAACAATGACGAGCAGAATATCCTGGCATGTGTCTCTGCACGACGCAAGGGCATAAGGAAGACCATAGCGCAAGTAGAGAATATAGACTTCCTTGACATGGCGGAGGATCTTGATGTTGGAACTGTCATCAACAAGAAGAAGATTGCTGCAAGCCATATCTATCGTATGCTCCTCAAGGCAGATGTTGACAATGTGAAGATGCTTACAGTAGCTGATGCTGATGTTGCAGAATTTGTAGTAAAGGCAGGAAGCAAAGTGACACGCAAGCCTGTCATGAACCTTGGTCTGCCTCATGGTGTCAATATCGGTGCTATGGTACGCGACGGTCAGGGTATGCTCGTGTCGGGTAAGACTCAGCTGCAGGAAGGCGACCGTGTAGTAGTATTCTGTATTGGTTCTTCATTCAAGAAACTCGACAAGTACTTCAGATAGAACATTCATCAATAGCGCACACGCTATACATATTATAATATAAGCACATCACGTCAATGACCAACTGGAAGCAGATCATAAAGATATTGGGCATACTCCTTCACATCGAGGGAGGGCAGCTGCTACTGTGTATGATAGTTGCGTTGTTGTATGGCGAGTCTACATTGCCATTCCTCTGGCCAGTACTTATATGCCTTGTAGTCGGTGCGATAGGCATGTTGATAGGCAAGGGTGCAGGCACCAACATGGGACGTCGCGACGGATACATCATCGTGTCGGTGGTATGGATATTGTTTTCGTTGATAGGTCTCATGCCGTTCATGATAGATGGATGTATACCCGACTTCAGCAGTGCATTCTTTGAGACTATGTCCGGATTTACGTCGACCGGAGCTACAGTAATCGACAATATAGACGTACTGCCCCATGGTATACTCTTCTGGCGAAGCCTCACGCAGTGGATAGGAGGTATAGGTATCATCTTCTTCACCATTGCTATACTGCCGGCCTTCGGCATAGGCGAGGTCAAACTATTTGCAGCTGAGGCTACAGGTCCA
>JAZLKQ010000157.1:0-2487 GCA_045597745.1 Bacteroidaceae bacterium
CCGGGTAGTGTGGTGGATTCGGTATTGCGTGGTGATGTATATGTGATAGGCGACTTTGACCCGATGCTAACTTATTCGGACTTGAAGGATATGTCACGCAAGATACAGTCGCTTGGCATCAAGCGTATAGAGGGCAAGATATATGCTGATGTCAGCATGAAGGACACGTTGGCTATGGGATATGGCTGGTGCTGGGATGATGTGCCGGACGATACATTCCCTTATCTTGCTCCTCTCAGCTTCAACAGAGGATGCGCTACGGTTGAGGTGAGAGGAGGCAAGGGACGATTTGTAGTTCCGACCAGTTATATGGAGATAGTCAATAAGGGTGGGAGTGGCAGTCTCGTGATAGACCGTGACTGGCAAGCGGGCAGCAATACCTTCATCGTCAAAGGCAATGGCACGGGTTCGAGCACCCTCAATGTGTGTCATCCCGACCTGTACTTTGTCTGTACACTGACAGATCTCCTGCGTGAAGAAGGAGTGACATTTGCCTCTGCCAAGCCATACGGCATAGCAGAATGTCCGTCACGAGACACAGTGCAGCTGATGACATTGACACATACCATCGGTCAGGTGCTGCAGCGTATGATGAAGAAGAGCGACAACCTGTATGCTGAATCGATGTTTTATCAGCTTGCCAGTGAGAAGACCCGCAAGGGTGCGACGAGGAAGGAGGCTGCAGAGCAGATGACTTCAGTCCTGATCAAGGCTGGTGGACGTACTGACCAGATAGAGATAGCTGATGGTAGCGGTGTGTCGTTGTACAATTATATCACTCCTGAGGCGCTGGTGCTGATGCTCAAGTATGTGTATGCCAACAGGACGATGTACGACTGGCTATATCCATCGCTACCTATAGCAGGAGTGGATGGCACGCTCAAGAGTCGTATGACAAGCGGTCCAGCATACCGTAATGTTCATGCCAAGACTGGTACTGTGAGAGGTGTATCGTGTCTCAGCGGTTATCTGACTACTGCTGGTGGACATGTTTTGGCATTCTCTATCATGAACAATGGACTGCATACATCATCGGTAGGCAGAGACTTTCAGGATAGGGTGTGCCAGGCTCTGAGTAAAACCTCCTCTAACCTCTCCCAAGGAGGGGAACTCCGATAGAAGCCCACTTAGGGCGAGAGGAGAGCGGATAGAAGCCCCCTAACCCCCAAAGGGGGCATTCGGATAGAGCTTAGGGATAATTTATAATTCATAATTTATAATTGATGAATCGTACATTTCATGCGAAGATAAGGATAGGTAGCTATGTACTGCTTGCTGCCCTATTGGCTGTAGCCATATATTCGACATGGCAGGTCAATGGTATCATGCTTGGTGCGAGTCTCTTGCTGATGGTCATCGTCATAGAGCGAATGATACATACGTGTTATGTAGTCAGTGGGGACGGAATGCTGACCATAAGCAAGGGGAGATTTGTCAAGGACAAGGTGATACCTCTCGACGATATATCCCGTATTGACAAGGTCGAGACGATGCGAGTATTTGGTAAGTCGCTCAATTCGTTTCTGTTTGTCGTCACGAAGAGCGGCGAGCAATACGCGGTGATTCCTCATCAGGAAGAGGAGTTTGTAAAGTATATTATGAAGAAAAAGACAACGAAATGATGCGTCGGTATGCTTTTTTTTGTAGTTTTGCATCGGTTAATCAAATAATAAGCAATGACACGCAAGTTTGACTTTCTCATTATCGGTTCAGGTGTAGCCGGTATGAGTTATGCTCTTAAGGTAGCGAGAGCAAAGAAAGGTAAGATAGCGATACTTTGTAAGACCACCCTTGAGGAGGCCAATACAGCCAAGGCGCAAGGTGGTATAGCGTCTGTCACCAATATGCTTGTCGACAACTTTGACAAGCATATTGAGGATACCATGATAGCTGGCGACTATATCAGCGACCGTGCAGCAGTCGAGCAGGTAGTGAAGAATGGTCCTGCTGGTATACGTGACCTGGTGGAGTGGGGAGTAAACTTTGACAAGAACGAGAGCGGAGACTTCGACCTGCATCGTGAAGGCGGTCACTCTGAGTTTCGCATCCTTCATCATGCTGACGATACGGGTGCAGAGATACAGCGTGGACTGATGGAGGCTGTACGCAACAATCCCGATATCGAGGTGCTGGAACATCACTTTGCTGTAGAGATTATCACACAGCATCACCTTGGCATCAGAGTCACACGCCGTACACCAGACATCGTATGCTATGGTGCATACGTGCTCAATCCTAATACGGGCAACATAGATACGTATCTCTCTAAGGTCACGCTCGTGGCTACTGGAGGCACAGGTGCCGTATATGCCACTACTACCAACCCAAACATTGCGACTGGCGATGGCATAGCGATGGTATATCGTGCCAAGGGCAAGGTGCAGGACATGGAGTTCGTGCAGTTTCACCCTACAGCCCTCTACAATCCGAAGGAGCGTCACCCTGCATACCTTATCACCGAGGCAATGCGTGGATATGGCGGTATAT
>JAZLKQ010000158.1:0-1547 GCA_045597745.1 Bacteroidaceae bacterium
CACTGCACACAGGACTGCTCTCATACAGCTATGCAGTATCATCCGATGCCAAGGGTACACCCCAATACTCTGCCCCATCAGGAGCGTCACAGACTCTCATCGCCACCAACGGACGCCCTCAGCAATACTGTAGCGTACACATCACCGACGACAACGGCAATGTGGTACAGACACTCACGGCTCGCATCAATACGCCTGCCAGTCAGTTTGTACACATCACAGACAACTTTGACTCTCAGCCAGACGGAGCATTGCGCCTGGCATCTGCTGGCAAGAACCTCAACGAGCGCAGTGCTGACAATGGCGCCATGCATCTCAAGTCTGTCACAGGTGACTTTGTGCTTCAGGCTAATATTGCCGACATCATGGGTTCGGACAAGCGAAGCACTCCTGCCTACAACGAAGGCGGTATCATCGTACTCGACGACAGCAATCCTGACCGACAGCGCATAGTGCATCTCGGCATCTTCCCAGCGTACGACTGCGGCAACATGCTCACTGTCGTAGGCGATAGAGGACGTCTGCAATACCCTAACCGCAAGGGATGGAACTTCGACCGATACATGCAGATAGAGCGCAAGGGCGACTATATCTATGCCCGCACATCTACAGACGGAGTACAATGGGCAGACATGGACGGCTCGCCTGTACACATGCCGGACTTTGCTGGCAGACAACTCAAGGTCGGACTATACCAGACCACTTATTCTGCCAACGAGGCATGGGTTAGCTTTGACTCCATGGACATATACCAAAGGAAGTAGCATCATCATCTGCAGCAATTTATCTTTGGTAAGACTGCCCACAAGTATCATTAGCGAAGGATAATGCTCCGCCACGCACATACATACACTATACACATACAGTGAAGCCACCTCCTCATACGAAGAAGTGGCTTCACTCTTATCTCTATAAAAAAGACATACGTATGATCATGCTTAGACAAGCGTTCGATCATGCTTAGACATACGTATGATTAAGCTTATACAAGCGTATGATTATTCCACGACCTGCCATCCCTTTATTCCTACAATCATACTGTACCTATTGATCTTATCGTATAGATAACGGTGGAACGCGACAGGAACATTGCTAACCTTACGACGAAAGTTGCGGAATAGCGCATCTATTGTTATTTCTTCCATAATATGTAGTTATTATAGCACACAATCCATTGGCTGTGCCACCAGCATACTCCTCACCTAAAGTAGGGGAGGTTTCATTCACCCTCGCCCTCAAGGGGGAGAGGGATGAGGAAAGGGGCTTGGTATTCTTTATTTTGTGCTACAGGTCATGCGCGGGGGCTGTCTTTGTCGGGGCTTTTTTGATTTGCCCCTCCTTAGCCAGTCCCCGCGCATGACCTGTTTCTATGAGCTTAGTGCATTTTTAAGTAGTAAACTCAGCGAGCAAGGCGGAGCCCAAGGTAGTAGGAGCTGAAGCCGGGCGCAGTGACGTCACGGCACGACGAGCGACAGTACCACGCAAAGTCGTACCAGCTACCGCCACGGCGCACGCGACAAGAACCGCTGGATGGTCCCTTAGGGTCT
>JAZLKQ010000159.1:0-3191 GCA_045597745.1 Bacteroidaceae bacterium
CGTCCCTCGGCGCTCGTGTCAGTACCGTAGTTTATGGAGCTGAATACCACCTGGTTGCCTCCACGTGAGTGTATGGTGTTCATGTTGTGGATAAATGCCTCCATAGCCTGGTGCACACGTCCTACAGTGCGGTTGATGGCATGGTGGAGTACTCTCTCCTTGCCTGTGTACTGGCTGAGGTCTTCCTCCACATAGTCCTTGATCTCCGCGTCGTAGAGGTCGTGGTAGTCCTCTCCGGTGAGGTCCTCGATGTACTGTACTTCCTCGACGAATGAGCTTCTCACGTATGGTGCCATGTAGAAGTCGAAGGCTGGTATAGCCTGTCCTCCGTGCATCTCATTCTGTGCAGTCTCGAGCGAGATGCAGGCGATGACACTTGCAGTCTCAATGCGCTTGGCTGGACGAGACTCTCCATGACCTGCCATAAATCCCTCCTTGAGTATGATATCGAGCGGATGCTGTATACATGTGAGTGACTTGGTAGGGTAGTAGTCCTTGTCATGTATGTGTAGGTAGTTGCCCTTGACGGCGTCACGACTTTCCTGTGAGAGGAGGTAGTCGTCCACGAAAGGCTTGGTGGTCTCACTGGCGAACTTCATCATCATGCCTGCAGGTGAGTCTGCGTTCATGTTGGCGTTCTCGCGTGTGACATCGTTGTTCTTTGCCTCGATGATCTCGAGGAACATCTGTCTGGTCTTGGCGCGTCGTGCGATGCTGCGCTGATCTCGATATGCGATGTACTTCTTGGCAACCTCCTTTCGAGGGCTCTTCATGAGCTCAAACTCCACGAGGTCCTGTATGTCCTCTACGGTCATCTGTTCCTTGCCGTTGAGTCCGATGCGGTCTGCGATACGCTGTATGAGGCTCTCGTCCTCGCCCTTCTCGGTCTGGAGCATAGCCTTGCGTATAGCTGCCTTTATCTTTTCCTCGTTATAGCCTACTATACGGCCATCACGCTTTCTGACGGTTTGTATCATCTTGATTGAATGTGTTATAATTTCTTTTTGTACTTTCTAAGAATAATGCTTCATGCGCTTGCCTCATGTGTGCTATCTTCATCTGCTGTTCAAGTCTACACCTTATATATAATATAGGGCAGCTGATGTGGTTGATACGTATGAGGTTTGGTTAGCGGATGATGGTCTCTCATGGTCGCCAATCGTCGTTGGATTGGTGATTGCGAAATGTGATGCAAAGTTAATAAGGTTTTCTTTATCTGCAAATATTTATGACATTTTTATTACGACTTGTTGATAAGTTTATTTGTGGTAAAATGAGCCTCTGTCTACAAGCAACAAAACAAGTGTCAAGGTCTATGCGATTAATATATAGTACATTATAGTAGCCGATGCTGTGCATCAGTGGCAGGTGTGCAATATGTGGGTGTAGATGATGTCGTATCTGCATCATACGTATCTCGAGGCTTGGACATACGTATGTTGAAGCTTTGTCGAGCGTATGTTGAGGCTTAGACATACGTATGTTGAAGTGTAGTCGAGCGTATGTAGCATTTTACACATAAATATACAATAGAGAGGAGGCACACTCTCATCGGGTGTGCCTCCTCTGGTAAGTCCGCCTTAATCGGGGGGGCGGACCCAATGTCTCTGTACCTTTAGCCGAGGTAAGTCTTCAACAACTTGCTGCGTGTGTTGGTACGCAGGCGACGTATTGCCTTCTCCTTGATCTGACGTACACGTTCGCGGGTGAGGTTGAACTTGTCACCTATCTCCTCGAGAGTCTTCTCCTGTTCTCCGATGCCGAAGAACATCTGGATGATCTCCTTCTCACGGAGTGTCAGAGTGTCAAGAGCGCGGTCGATCTCCTTAGATAGAGACTCCTGTACGAGCGAACGGTCAGCCAATGGCGAGTCAGGATTGACGAGAATATCGAGGAGACTATTGTCCTCACCTTCCACAAATGGTGCGTCAATGCTCGTGTGGCGACCCTGTACCTTGAGGGTGTCCGCAATCTTGTCTTCAGGTATACCAAGCTCGTCTGCCAGCTCATCTGCCGATGGACGACGCTCGTTCTCCTGCTCAAACTTTGAGAGTGCCTTACTAATCTTGTTGAGAGAGCCAACCTGGTTGAGAGGCAGACGTACGATGCGCGACTGCTCAGCGAGTGCCTGAAGGATAGACTGACGTATCCACCATACGGCGTAGCTGATAAACTTGAATCCACGTGTTTCGTCAAATTTCTCCGCCGCCTTGATTAGTCCGAGATTGCCCTCATTGATAAGGTCTGGAAGGCTCAATCCCTGGTTCTGATACTGCTTTGCGACTGATACGACGAAGCGTAGATTGGCCTTTGTCAGCTTGTCAAGCGCCCTTCGTCCCTCCATGCCTCCATTGCGGATCTTACGCGCAAGTTCTACTTCTTCCTCTACTGTAATCAAGTCTTCACGACCTATCTCTTGCAGATACTTGTCGAGAGACGCGCTCTCGCGGTTCGTGATACTTTTGGTAATCTTTAATTGTCTCATTCTCTTGATAAACAAAAATTAAGCGTGCAAAGTTAGTGTTTTTTTCCTTACTATACCTTATATAACGTGCGAAAGTTGAAATAAATGCATCAATTAGACGATTTTTTTACGTAAAGTCGTTAGAAAATAGTTAATTTGCCATCAAAATCACATAATTACCGCTGTGACATGACAAAAAAGCAACAATACACCGGCATCATCGAGTACTTCTCGCGTGAGATGCCCGACGTAGAGACAGAACTCAACTACGGCACCCCCTTCCAGCTGCTCGTCGCCGTGATACTCTCCGCCCAGTGCACAGACAAGCGTGTCAATCTCGTCACGCCAGCGCTCTTTGCCGACTATCCCACAGCCGAGGTCATGGCTGAGGCGAGCGAAGAGGTCATCTACGAGTATGTCAGGAGCGTGAGCTATCCTCACAATAAGGCTCGTCATCTGGTGGGCATGGCTCGTATGCTGCTCGACGACTTCTCGGGCGAGGTGCCAGATACGCTCGACGACCTGGTGCGTCTGCCGGGGGTGGGGCGCAAGACAGCCAACGTCATACAGGCTGTCATATACGGCAAGGCGGCTATGGCGGTAGATACTCACATCTTCCGCGTCAGCCATAGGCTGGGGCTGGTGTCCGCTCGATGTACCACGCCATACTCGGTGGAGAAGCAGCTGACCAGGCACATACCTGCCGACATCATCCCGAGGGCGCACC
>JAZLKQ010000160.1:0-5856 GCA_045597745.1 Bacteroidaceae bacterium
GTCATCTGTAAGTGTATACTTGACTGTAGCAGTGAGTGTACCAGGGAAATCATTGTCACCGTCAGGAGATACGATTTCGAGAGTAATAGAGTTGTCAGTAGCCTCCTTTACATCATATACCTGATACTGATAACCAGTAAAACCACCATGGAGACAATGTCCGAAGTTGTTCTTAGGCAACTGTATCTCCTTGTCGTCAATCTTGATTATACCCTGATCTATACGATTGGCATAGCGACCGATAGCACTACCCATATCGCTCTGGTTGTTGAATGGGAAGTAGTCAGCAGCCTTCTGCAT
Source organism: Bacteroidaceae bacterium (assembly GCA_045597745.1). Classification (GTDB taxonomy): domain Bacteria; phylum Bacteroidota; class Bacteroidia; order Bacteroidales; family Bacteroidaceae; genus Minthosoma. Next base: position 301 of record JAZLKQ010000160.1, read on the forward strand.
ACCGAGCACAACGTCCTGCATGTTTCCATCCTTGTCAGGCACCACGATGCTTACGATACGTCCTGCAAAGTTAGTGACACATACTTCCATGCCATTAGCGTTCTTGAGCTGATAGAGCTTCACTTCTTTAGCCTCAAGACCTTCAGCTGGTGAATACTTCTCGTCTGCATATACAGCTCCAGCATATACTGTATCATAGTCTGCTGGGTTCAGTCCAGAAGCAGTAAGGTCAGATGACTGTGCCACTGGCTGAGTAGTACAAGCACAAAATAGGGCAGCAGCTGTTGCTGTTCCTAAGATGACTGAATTAATTTTCTTCATAATTTAGAATGAGTATTAGTATTGATTAGTAATATTTTTACAAAAATAGTAGTTTGTGCTTAAATACACGATGTTTTAATGTATGTTTTATAACATAAAGGTGTATTGTTAACACTTATAGTTGTCGTTAGTTAATTAAAACACGCAAATGTAATTAATTTATCTGACTTTCATCAACATTAAGAGTGCTTATTTTGATTATTCCGTCAAAAAAAGTATAATAGTATGTTAAAATCGTGTAAAAGTAAATAAAAATAAGGCTTATTCAGAATGAATAATGTAGTTTTGCAACTATAACTCAATATATGAATATTAAAATACACATGTTATGGAAAACGAAAATGATACAGGCAAAGTCTTTGAGATAGAATTGGCGAAGTATGGCAAGCATTATTCTGAGAATAAATTGATGAATAAGCTCAAGCGATATGCCAAAGTGGCGGGAATAAAGGTAGTGTATATGGTATTGCTGTTGTACTATGTACTTGAGTCGCCTGACACTCCCAAGAGCGTAAAAGTCAAGATATATGGAGCTATAGGTTACTTCATTCTGCCTCTTGACCTTGTGCCAGACGCAATACCGGGACTGGGATATGCTGATGATTATGCCGCACTCTTCTGGGCAATACATAGTGTATATACAAACATCACTCCAGCCGTTAAGGATAGAGCTAATGCTAAACTCCATGAGTGGTTTGGTGATTATGACAAGGATGAGTTGAATGGGGTGGTGTAGTAGTACAATATTGTATATCAAATGAAGTAAAGGAGTTGATATGTATGACCAAGAAGTAGAGACAAATTGCTGTAATTCAATATAAAAACAATCCGCAATCAACAGGCGAAACCCATTCACTTGTTGATTGCGGATTGCTATTGTTTGTGTAAAGTTCCTATTACTACTTCTTCATAATCTTACGGCTTGTACCATCAGAATAGCGGATGATATACAATCCATGCTGCATGTTCTTGACAGGACGTCCGCTGAGGTCATAGTAACCAATTACTGATGCTGGCTCTGATGAAGAGTTGTCTGCTGGCACATCATCAATGCCTGTAGGATCGTCGCCTGTAGTGAAGGTCATCTCCTCTCCATAGAAAGTCTCACCTTCACTTGTAGTTGCGAATGCTACATAACTATACTCTGTTGAGTAGTCAAGGTCTTTGATAGTGGCAGTCATAACCTGGCCTGATGCCTCCACAGTCTTAGCATCGAAAGGCACAGAGACGAGACGTCGACCATCATTAGCTCTTGTCTTTGCACCTGCCACACGCTTCCAGTACATGAAGCCTTGCACCTTGATGGCATCTGTACCACGAAGAGCATAACCCTTGACAAGAGCAGTATTGCCTTCAATCTGTGTCTTGTCGTATGTATGAACTGTAGCCTCAAAGTATGAAGTGTTTGTAGGATCAAGACCTACCCAGTCACCATAGTAGTATATTCCCGAATCAGAAAGATAATAAGGACGGTACTTCCATAGCTTTTCTGCATTTAGGTTTCTTATATAACCCTCCATCTGTCCGTTGTACATATAAGCTCCACCTGTATTTGATTTGAAGTCATCTGTCCAGTCAGTACGTCTCCACTCGAAGCCTACATTTGTTTCCTCGTCACTGATGTTAGATTCAGCAGCAACGATTACATTGCCAACAGAGACAACCTTTGGTTCTGAAGTGGTCATCACAAGTGCGTTTGTTGAGATGCTTTTTGTAGCAGTAAACTCTTTACCATTAGCCTTCAGCGAATAAGTGACAGTATAAGACTTGTTAGGATCAAGACCTGTTACAAAAGCCTTGTTTCCCTCGTATACCTTACCATTGACCTTAATAACCTCGTCCGTAATAGTGGCATCACCCTCTGTATATCCACCAACAACTCCAAAAGAAGATGCTGTAGTTGCGCTTGTGTTCGTCACATTTGCAGTTAGTGTCTTGGTGGTTATTGTAAATGATTCAGACACTTCCTTCATGCCGTATTTAGCAAATGCTTCGACAGTCACTTTTTCTTCTGGTCCAAATATTCTATCTAAAACAGCAGGGAACTTTGTGTATTCTTTGCCATTATAACGTATACCTTTCTCAGATATAGATGCTGTTGTTTCGTCAGAAGATGCATAAACCCCTGTCACAGTAATTGTCGATTGAGTTCTTGAATAATATATATCAAGTGAAGGAGTTATAGTCTCTACATCAAATTGACAGCTCTGCTGTACATTATCTGCATCAATATATGAAACAACGACAGAGTATTTTTCTCCCGGTTCCAGATCCTTTACAATATAATATCCATCTTCAGTCTTTGTATACTTCAATTGTGTACCATCAGAAAGAGATAGTTTTATGTTCTTGCATTTGAATTTACTCTCTATATATGGCTCATGGCATTTAAAGCCTTGCAGAAGAGCAGTTACATGATCACCCCAGTTGTTACCTTCAAGTGCATAGAATCTTGAACCGCTTACTCCTGCATTTAGAATCAATTCCCTTGAAGCAGAAGGGGCAAAAACATCGCCATACTCATAGAATGCAGAATTACCTATGCTCGTAACGCTGCTTGGAATAGTGATGGAAGTAAGACCGCTACAATTTTGGAATGCATACGATTCTATACTCATAACGCTGCTTGGAATGTTAACAGAGGTGAGGCCTGTACAACCAGCGAATGCATACTCTCCTATTCTTGTAACGCTGTTTGGAATGTTAACAGAGGTGAGATTGCTGCAACCTCTGAAGGCACAAACCCCGATATAAGTCACGCTGTTAGGAATTAATACAGAAGTCAGACTATTGCATCCATGAAATGCATTATAACTGATTACTTTCACCGTATCTGGTATGATAAGCTCGTTCACTTCTTGCCCATTAAGTATCAATTTAGCATGTTGAACTAAAGGATTACTATGTGCATTATATTTATCTGTTGTATATATGCCAGTATATGGATTTCTTCTATTATAATAATCAAAATTAATTTTACACCATGAGGCAATATCTGATATGTTTACGGAAGCTAGTCTGTCACATCCGTAAAATGCACTAACTCCTATTTCCGTAACACTGCTGGGAATTGTTATGGAAGTAAGTCTGTCACACGCCCAGAATGCTTCAGGGCCTATTTTTGTAACGCTATTTGGAATGGTGATGGAAGTAAGACTCTCACAGTATGCGAATGCATCAGAGTATATTATTGTAACGCTGTTTGGAATTGTGATTGAAGTGAGGTCGCTACAGCCATAGAATGCATTGCTTCCAATACTTGTCACGCTATAAGTAACTCCTTGATATTCCACTTCTGAAGGGATTACAATATCTCCACTGTAAATACTTTTGTCGAATTGACTACTTCCGCTATATGTGACACCTACGGTACCATCATTATATTTATTGTAGCATATACCATTTACTTGAAAATCATAGGCTAACACAGGCAATGATAGTAATGCCGTTAGCACTACCATAATGGATTTGAGTAATGTTTGTTTCATTTGTTTTTTAAGAATAAGAGAAGGGGCATAACCTCTGTCCGACTGCTTATTCTAATCCGTGGCACCGCCAAGCGCCTTATGCACAAACAAGCATGTGTAAAGGTCACGCCCCAAACAGGACGTGAGCCTATCACTAACTTGTTCTCGTGCATCTTCTAATTGGCGGTTTTCGGATTAGAGAACAAGAGCGAAAGCTCAAGTATATGTATGTCGAACGGAGATCCCGCTTACCTTCGTGTTAATAATTGTTTGTTAATCACGCTGGTGAAGTGGCAATGCGCATGGCACTCCGTTCTTCTGAATGTTTCTGTTTTCTGGTCTGTTTTGTGTAGTCTTCACCTTTCTATATATCAATGTATAATATTGATTCTAAAAGTGTTGACTTAATATTCTCCTTTCTGTTTTATGAATTAAACTTTATGTTAATGTAATTTCGTCACAAATATAACGAATTATTAATTAAAATCACAATATGCATATAAAAAATCATGGAATTAGCAACTTGCGTGCAAAACTTGTGTGCATAACAAAAAGTTTTTGTTATTATGCTTGATTAGTTGACGAAAAGACGTAACTTTGCAATTAATGCATAAATGACAACTTATATAAATAATGCATAATGTATAATTAACAACATAAAAAACAACACATTAACTTTATGAAAGCATTAAACGCTCGCACGGCTCCTAAGAGTCATGCTCCAGAGAGAGTTATCCAGTTTGGCGAAGGAAACTTCCTTCGTTGCTTTGTCGACTGGATTATCTACAACATGAATCAGAAGACAGATTTCAATTCAAGTGTAGTAGTTGTACAGCCTATCGAACGTGGTATGGTTGAGTGGCTTAACGGTCAGGACTGCCTTTATCATGTCAATCTTCAGGGCCGTCTTAATGGAGAAGCAGTCAATTCGCTCACACGCGTAGACTGTATCAGTCGAACACTCAATCCATATACTCAAAATCAGGCATTTCTTGCTCTTGCAGAACAGCCAGAGATACGATTTGTGATTAGCAATACCACTGAGGCTGGTATAGCATTCGACCCATCATGCAAGCTGTCAGACGCTCCTGCATCAAGCTATCCAGGCAAGCTTACTCAGCTTCTGTACCGTCGTTATCAGGTGTTTGACGGAGCAAAGGACAAGGGCATTATCATCATGCCATGCGAACTTATCTTCCTCAATGGACATCATCTCAAGGACTGTATCTATAAGTATATCGAACTGTGGAAAGATGATTTCGGAGCTGATTACGAGGGATTCAAGTCTTGGTTTACCGACTATTGCTATGTATGTGCAACACTTGTAGACCGTATTGTACCAGGTTTCCCACGCAACGAAATCAAGGAGATACAGGAGAAGGTATGCTATGCGGACAATCTCGTAGTGCAGGGCGAAGTGTTCCACCTCTGGGTGATAGAGAAGCCAGAGAATATGGACATTGAAGACCTTAAGGCTGAGTTCCCTGCAGAAAAGGCTGGTCTCAACGTACTGATAGCTCCATCAGAAAAGCCATATCATGAGCGTAAGGTGACATTGCTCAATGGCCCACATACAGTATTGTCTCCTGTTGCATACCTCAGTGGTATCAATATCGTACGTGATGCATGCAATGACCCTGTAGTTGGTAAGTACATACACAAAGTGCAGTTTGAGGAACTCATGGAGACACTCAATCTCCCTATGGACGAATTGAAGCAGTTTGCTGCTGATGTCCTTGAGAGATTCAACAATCCATACGTTGACCAT
>JAZLKQ010000161.1:0-3044 GCA_045597745.1 Bacteroidaceae bacterium
CCTTCATGTAGTATTCTTAGTAAGATTTGTATATGGTGCAAAGATAGAGATTATTGATGACATATCATCATGTGGAGGTCCATGTACCATTAATTATCCTAATAAAGGAGACAATAGAGCATGTGACTCTCATCAACTCCCCCTTATATGATAAAATGAGATAAATACAGTTGTTGTGTTTAGATAGCGTCAATAAACTTCACTACAGCATCACGGTCAGCCTTGCTTAGTTGGCGGAATGCCTCAACCGTCCTACGAGCGTCGCTCATGCCACCCTCCTTACTGCATCCATGCCACATGATGGCTTCGAGAGTGTTACGGGCTCTACAGTCATGCAGACGGTCTTCTGCACCAGTACATAGCTTGGATAGGCCACGCCCCCAGAGTGGGGTTGTACGGCACCATCCTGTACGTATGTCATTCTTCATGAATAGACGATGTTGTACCATGTCTGTATATGGCCATATCTTCTGATGAGGGTAGCGTGGCATATCATCATTGCCAAACATGCCGTTCGGGTCCTCGATGTTGTCATCGCCAGTAATCCATGATGGTCGGTGGCACTGTGTACATCCTATCTCGGTAAAGAGTTGCTTGCCTCGTCGTACGTCAGGGTCGTCAAGATTGCGTGCTGCTGGCACAGCAAGTCCACGGTGCCAAACCATGAATGACTTGTAGTCGGCATCTGTCATTTCGGGAGATGCAATGTTCTTACCATCTTCTTTCCCCATAAGATACCTATATATGTCGTACTCTACACCCTTGTCAGTCTTCTCTTCTGGGAAGTACTTGTAGAATTCGGTCTGAACATCAGGATCCTTAGATGCTGTCTCGGCGTATACAGCAGTCATGTAGTGGTATCTACGGTCAGAGCGAGTCACATTGGTGATGTTCCAGATGGCATTGGCACCTGCACCATCGAGTACAGGACCACGTGACATGGCATATGTAAGTCTGCGTACATACTTCTTACCAGTGAGTCCTGTGTAGTAGCTTGTCCATTCGTTGGTGTCCTGATTCCAATATGCAGGGTTGAGAGTGCAGAATGGACTCTCTCTCTTCCACTGGGCGGTGATGGAGTCGTCAGGTATAGCATCGAGCATACCTGTACCATATATGCCAATGGTGTTTTCGAGACGAACGTCGACATCTGTATAAGGTATCACGCCACGTGAGGAAGTTAGCGATACGTAGAATGCTTCTTCTGGTATAGTCACATCTGGGTATATGAGTGAATATGTCTCGCCATCAGGGAATGTATTGCTCCAATCGTCGGTATATTCTTTCCAGTCGATACGAATCTTGTTTTCGTCTATAGGTGCCTTGAATGGTGCAACAGCTCCTGTCTGAGGCATACCAGTCACGGAAGTGAGATATCCGTTGGTTGTCTTGTCGTATATCACGAGCAGGTATCCGTTGCCCATGTCAGACTCCTTGTATCTTGTCTGTCGCTTGCCGTGGCCGTATGAAGGGTGGCAATAAAGGCAGCCCTTACGTACATAGAGCGGACCAAGACCGGAGAAGGCTTCCCCCTTTGTCTGCACAAAGTCTCGTTCGAAGAGAGTCTCACCCTTCTTGAAGTCGTATGTGAACTTGGCGTTGTCTGCAGCTGGAGCTGGTTGCTGATATGCGTATGCTGTTGCGTTGAATACTGTACCGAGCTTTCCTCCTGCATAGTATTCCTCGCTTATTTCTGGTGTAGGTGTAGGGCCAATGCTTGAGTTGCTGTCGTCTTGACAAGATGTAGAGAGTACACCCGCAACCATTATACTGAGATAGAGTTTGTAGTTGTTCATAATGTGTCTATATTATGTATAATGTGTATTTGTCGTTATTCCACAAAGTCATCAACAGACAATACTGCCAGATGATTCCATTGTGTACTATTAACATTTACAATCTTTCCCTTTCGCTTATTCGCTGAGCATCTTCTGCTTGAGAGCGTCGAGTGCATCGTCAAAAGCTTCGAGTGCCTCTATGGCGTCGCCAGCTGTAGCGTCTGTATAATAGAGTACAAATGGCTTCTTCATGAGGTTGACTTTTGCAAGAGCGTTTTCTGCAGCAGCCTTGACAGTGGCGGCTTCTGTAGGGTGATAAGCCATAGCGTATGCCATGAGTGACGTAGCTGAGTATGATTTGCTCTGCCCGAGTCCGCCATAGAGAGCATGTATGCAGCTAAGCGTGTTGTCGTAAAAGTCCTGAATAGAGTTGTAGGCATGTGGAGACTCGATGTAGTTGACGTCTTCGCCAGTATGTGGTGCACCTATCTTTGCGTGAGCCACCTCGTCGATGATGTCCTGGCAACCTTCGATAATCTGTACCGAAGCGCCTCTCACGGTCTTGTATCGTGATCCGCCCTTACCAGCATTGACGAACTCCTCGCCGAAGTTGTCTTCTGGCTCCATCTCGGCATCTTGGAGTATAGTCTTCTGGTCTTCGTTGAGAGTGCCACCCCAAGCCGCTACAAGTCTGATGGAGTTGAGGTAGAGGTCGGCTGCTGCCGCTTGACAAAACCACTTCTCGTCTTCTGTCATATCACTGATATTGCGTGCTTTCCCCTCACGGAAGAGCAAGTACTCTACAGCGTGAAATCCTGTAAGGTTCTGACCTGTGGCAATGGCTTCTTCCATAATCTTTGCATCTGCTTCGTTGGTGGCAGGATGATACTTTGCCATGTAGTTGTCAAAGGCTTTGCGGTCGAAAGGCCATGTGTCAATATGAGGGTCGATGCCGTAGCTGCTTGCAGCGCCAAAGAGAAAAGCCTCTGACCACTCCCAGTACTGGCGTGCTGACTTCCATAACTCACATACCTTGTTGACGTCTGCCTGTGTGTTGAGCTCGCAAAGCGCATCAAAGAGACTTTCATTAGTATTCATCAGCCCTGAGTAAGTTGGTACCACTGTGAGGTTGACAAAACTTTCGTTTGTCTTTGATAGAAATGTAGTCTTAATGTCGGTATCAGGGCCGTCATTGTTGTCGTTGTCATCACTACAAGATGTTGCTGTAAATGCTATAGCTGCCATCATTGCTACGCCGAGCATAGT
>JAZLKQ010000162.1:0-3597 GCA_045597745.1 Bacteroidaceae bacterium
GTCGTAGCACTTCTGCTGCAGATGAGCAGGGTACTTGGATATGCCGACGTAGAGTGCCTTGCCCTGACGTACTATGTCTATAAGTGCCTGCATCGTCTCCTCGATAGGCGTTACACCATCGTATCGGTGACTATAGAATATGTCGAAATACTCGAGTCCTGTGCGACGGGGGCTCTGGTTGCATGACGCTATAAGATTCTTGCGTGATGAACCGTCGCCATATACTCCAGGCCACATGTCATGTCCGGCCTTAGATGAGATAAACATCTCGTCTCTGTGACTGAGCAGGTGCTGCTTGAGTATCTTGCCGAAGTTAGTCTCTGCACTACCTGGTGATGGTCCGTAGTTGTTGGCGAGGTCGAAGTGGCAAATGCCGCTGTCAAACGCCTTGAGTATCATGTCTGTAGCAACGGAGAAGTCGTCGACGTCGCCGAAGTTGTGCCATAGACCGAGCGACAGTACAGGTATCTGTACGCCTGAGTTTCCGCAGTATCTGTATTGCATAAGGGAGGGGATTATTGGTTAATGAGATTTTCTACAGCCTTCTCCATCTTCTCGAAGTTGAATCCCTTGACTACTTCCTGCATGAGCGCTTCTATCTTGTCATTGCAGAGGTTGCCGATAGATCCTTCGTGAGTATGGTGTATGTCCTTGTTTGGCGAGAAGTTGCCAGCCTCGATATCAAGTCCTACTTTCTTGTAGGCGTCACGGAAAGGCATACCTTCTCGGGCGAGTCTGTTGACTTCTTCCACGGAGAACATGTTGTCGTAAATAGGGTTGTCGAGTATGTGCTCATTGACCTTCATCTTGTTGATGATGTATGCAGTCATCTGCAGACAGTCTTTGAGATCCTGGAATGCAGGCAGGAATACCTCCTTGATGATCTGCAGGTCGCGGAAGTATCCACATGGCAGATTGTTCATGATGAGCATTACTGTCTGTGGGAGTGCCTGTATCTTGTTGCATTTAGCACGGGTGAGTTCAAACACGTCTGGGTTTTTCTTGTGTGGCATGATGCTTGAACCTGTGGTACAGTCATCTGGCAACTTGACGAAGCCAAAGTTCTGACTGTTGAACATGCAGGCGTGGAATGCGAGCTTGGCAATGGTGCCTGCTATGCTTGCCATAGAGAAAGCCACGTTGCGCTCCGTCTTGCCACGCCCCATCTGAGCGTACACTACGTTGTAGTCCATGGAGTCAAAGCCGAGCAAGTCGGTGGTCATCTGTCTGTTGAGAGGGAATGATGAGCCGTAACCTGCCGCACTACCGAGAGGGTTGCGGTTGGTGATCTTCCATGCAGCCTGCAGATATTGCATGTCGTCTACAAGGCCTTCTGCGTATGCGCCAAACCATAGTCCGAAGCTTGATGGCATGGCAACCTGGAGGTGTGTATATCCTGGCAGCAGTACATCCTTGTATCGGTTGGACTGCTGGATGAGTTCTTCAAAGAGATTCTGTACCAAGCCCGCCAGTTCCTTGATCTGGTCGCGGATAAACAACTTGAGGTCGACGAGCACCTGGTCATTGCGTGAACGGCCAGAGTGTATCTTCTTGCCTATGTCGCCAAGTTTGCGTGTGAGCATGAGCTCCACCTGAGAGTGTACGTCCTCCACGCCTTCCTCAATGACAAATTCGCCCTTGTCTGCCTGCTGGTATATGTTGCGAAGTTCGGCAAGCAGCACCTCAAGTTCGTCTGCCGTGAGCAGGTCGATGCTCTGCAGCATAGTGATATGTGCCATAGATCCGAGCACATCATACTTGGCGAGGTACAGGTCCATCTCACGGTCAAGACCTACTGTAAACTTCTCTATCTCTGCTGTCATCTGGACGTTTTTCGTCCATAATTTATCTGCCATAATCTATATGTAGAGTGATTGATGGGTTGTGGCCAAAGCCTATTAATATGGTATCATAGCGAGCATGTCAGCAAGCTTCTCGATGCCTTCGCGCAGAGGCTTGTCCACCATCGCCATGATAAATGGGTTGAGTCCTGCTTCGAGCGTAAGCTTGATCTTGCTTGTCGTATCGCCTGTAGGAAGCATCTGTACCCAGAGCGTGAAGCCTATAGGAGAGTTGACTGACTCGTACTTTACGCACTTCTCAGGTTCACGGTCCGCCACCTTGATAGTCAGTTTGCCCAGCATGTCGGCATTGATGCTCAAAGTGTCGGCTGTAACCTCCAGCGTGTCGAGCTGCTTCTTGACCTGCTCCATCTTGTCCTCTGGTATCTTACCCTTCAGCATCTCCTGAGCGTTAGGGTCGGAGAGCTTCTCCTTGATAGCCTCAAGATTGCGCAGGTCAGACAGTTTGGCGTAGACGCTTGCACTTGGGCTGTTTACAGGCTTGATATTACTTTCGTATCTTGACATGAGTTTATCTTTGCTTTATTGATTGACAAAATACAGGTTTTGCAAGCCGTAGCCTACAAAACCTGAATAAGTCTATTAGATGATATTATACATTCCAGTGAGCTGGATCCTTGCGCCATTCGTTGAGCATAGGCACCTGTGCCTCTGTGATATAACCAGTCTGGAGTGCCACATCGAGCACTGCTTCATAGTTGGTAAGAGTAATGAGCTTGACATTTGCATCGCTGAATGCCTGCTTGGCAACGTCAAATCCGTATGTGTATGATGCTACCATACCGATCACCTCACAACCGTAGTTGCGTATAGCCTCGACAGCCTTGAGACTGCTGCCACCAGTGGAGATGAGGTCCTCAATGACTACAACCTTCATGCCTGGCTTGAGTTCACCCTCGATGAGGTTCTCGAGTCCGTGATCCTTTGGCTTAGAGCGAACGTATACAAATGGCAGGTTGAGCGCATCTGCTACGAGCGCACCCTGAGGTATGGCACCAGTAGCTACACCAGCTATAGCGTCTACGTCCTGGAAGTTCTCGAGTACTACACGGCATATCTCGAGCTTCACGAAGTTGCGCAGTTCTGGATAAGACAGTGTCTTGCGGTTGTCACAGTAGAATGGTGACTTCCATCCTGATGCCCAAGTGAAAGGATTCTCTGGCTGAAGCTTGATTGCCTTAATCTTAAGGAGCTTAGCTGCAAATATTTTCTCCAATGTGTTCATATATTATAATGAGTTGTCAGCCTCTGGTCAATCGTTTGACCAAAACCTGTGGTTGATAAAATATTGGCAAAGATAAGCTAAACTATAGACACTACAAAACGAAATGCCCATTTTGTTGTCATACTGACAGCTACTCAAAGGCAATGTGTCAACAATTTGTGCAAAACTATAAAAGAAATCATATAAAATGTAAAAACAAGCACGTCGTATTATTATTCTTCTTAATTTTGCACCCGATTATGAAGCAGTTAGTCACATACATATCAGTCATCATCCTGATGATGTGCCATACGTCACACGTCAAGGCACAGAAGATAGTAGCCGATCAAGCCACCGATATGGCAATGACCGGAGCGCCCATCTTCGCCCATAGCATGGGATATGCAGGACTCGTGGAGTATCAGGGCGAGATGATACCATGGATAGTGCTTGGCGACGTGTACTGCTTCCAGAAGCTCGTCTTCAAGAATGAGCGACAGGCAAAGAAATACTACAAGATAGCCAACAACA
>JAZLKQ010000163.1:0-7358 GCA_045597745.1 Bacteroidaceae bacterium
CACATGATGGGTATGGACGTACATGACATGGAAGGCCTTGGACAGAACTATGTAGGATTTGACGACGAAGTACAGCCATCTACACAGTTTGGTCTCAACTGCCTGAGATGCGGTCGTCGTATGCAGCCAGGATTTGTCATGACTGACGAACCAGGCATATATTTCATTCCTCACCTTATAGACCTCTGGAGGTCAGAAGGCAAGCACCTTGACTTTATCAACTATGACAAGGTAGAGACATATAAGGACTTCGGAGGTGTACGTCTCGAGGACGACATCATCATCACAGAGACAGGATGCAGCGTCATCGGCGACAAGATCATACCTTATCATATAAATGAGGTGGAGGAGTATATCAATAGCTAATCTATTAATCACCGCTCCACAATATGAGTCTCGTACGGACTCGTCGATTCATGCAATAACTTTATAAAACAAAATCATATAGATATGAAGAAACTATTATTATCTGCAATGCTTCTCACATCAGCAGTAGCATTTGCACAGAGCAACGACGGATTCCAGTTTACCGTTGTTAAGGAGAACCCTATTACATCTACTAAGAACCAGAACCGTTCAGGCACATGCTGGGCATTCTCATCACTTGGATTCTTTGAGGCAGAACTCCTCCGTATGGGAAAGGGAGAATACGATTTCTGCGAGATGTTCCTTGCACACAAGACATACCAAGACCGCGCCAAGGCTGCAGTACGTATGCACGGCGACGTTAGCTATAGCCAGGGCGGAAGCTTCTACGACTGCGTATACTGTATGAAAAACTATGGTATGGTACCACAGAGCGCAATGCCAGAACCAGGTACGCTCTACGGCGACTCACTGCCAAACTTCAACGAGCTCTTCCAGATCACTGAGGCATACGTCAACGGTATAGCTAAGGGTAGCCAGAAGAAGCTTTCCCCTATCTGGATGAAGAGCTTCGTAAGCACTCTCGACAACTATCTCGGCGAGTGTCCTACAGAGTTCACATACAAGGGCAAGAAGTACACTCCACAGTCATACATGGCAAGCACAGGGCTCAACCTTGACGACTATGTCAACCTCACATCATTCTCACACCATCCATTCTACGAGCAGTTTATCATCGAGGTACAGGACAACTGGCGCTGGGCATCAGCATACAATCTCCCGCTAGACGAGTTTATGCAGGTTATGGAAAATGGCGTAAAGAACGGCTACACATTTGCATGGGGTGCAGACGTATCCGAGAATGGATTCTCACGTGACGGTATCGCCGTATGCCCTGACCTCACTAAGGTTAAGGAAGAAAGTGGCAGCGACTATGCACGTTGGTTTGGTGCTTCAGGTGTAAACAATCGCGCCGCTTACACAGCTCGCCCACTTCCAGAGCTCAACATCACTCAGGAGATGCGCCAGGAGGCTTACGACAACTGGGAGACTACAGATGACCACGGTATGCTCGTATACGGTATAGCAAAGGACCAGAACGGCAAGGAGTACTTCATGGTAAAGAACTCTTGGGGTACTGACTACAAGTACAAGGGTGTATGGTATGCATCTAAGGCATACGTGGCTTACAAGACTCTCAACATCCTTATCCACAAGAATGCCATTCCTAAGGACATAGCTAAGAAGCTCGGCATCAAGTAATTTGTATTATAATAAAATATTGGAGTTCCTTTTAACGATTACCTCGTATAAAGGAACTCCAATCATAATCATAGTAAATCCATCCGATATACAAGCCCAGATGAAAAGAACCATATTAAGCATTGCGACATCCTTCGCAATGATTTGTCTCCTCAGTTGTACTTCCAATACCGCTACTACCACAGAAGATGTACAATCAGTTGCCGACTCAGCAACAGTTGCAACAGACACAGTACAGGCTGACACAACACAAATCGTAGAGGTCGCAGACACATTAGTTGAGGAGGAAGCGATTGATCCTAACGATGTATTCGCCGCATATTCCAAGTACTTGAAAGGTGAAAGCGAATATTTCACATACGACATCACCGGCAATGGCATCCCTGAACTCTTCGTAAAGACAGGTAGTTTCGAAGCTGAATACGAGCTCACCATCTACTCATTCGAGGACGGAAAGGCCAAGAAGATATACAATGACGGTGCAGGACATAGCATGTACCTACAGGGGAACAACTACGTAGTAAAGTACTGGGCACATAGTGGATACTGCCATATAGACAAGCTCATATACAAGGACGGAAAGGTCAAGGAAGAAACTATCATGGAAGAGACGGAATATGGATATGATGAGGAATACCCTGAGAGACCTGAACCATACTTTGTACTAACGCCAAGTACTGACAAAAGGGCTTTGCGCAAAGCTCTCAAAATATAATAGACCCTCTCACTCACTAACTGCACTTAGGACACAGTCCCTTGATGACATACTCCACATCGGAAGGCACAAATCCCTCGGGCAATTGTACCAATGGTATGGTCTGTACTGATATACAATAGGTCTTGCCTCAACTGGTACATGAGAAGTGCACATGACTGATGTGACCACTATGTTCACAATGGCATACACAATACTTGCATGAGCCCGTACCGTCGTCTATCTCATGCAGAATCTTATGTTCGGTAAAGAGTCGCAATGCCCTGAATATGCTCGAACGATCCATATCTGGCAACCATTGCTCCACATCACTAAGCGAGAACGTACCCGTCCTGTCGCTCACACATCTCCATACAAGCATACGCACAGCCGTAGGTTTTACGCCATGATGCTGCAATGCTTCCTCGTATTCATTCATATTGTTTATATAAAAAAAGAGCCCCTCTCCCCAACCCTCTCCCCCTTTAGGGCGAGGGTGACTAACGAATTTTCAGTATACGAAGTCTTAAATAGAGCCCCCCAGCCCCCAAAGGGGGACCATAGTATACTGTATGTACCTTCAAGCTCTATAGGAATGCCCCCTTTGGTGGTTAGGGGGCTTGCTTAGGGGAGGTTTCTTACTTCAACTTCTCATTGTTAATATGCCTCTTACTATCTCTCCGAGTCTTCTTCTCTATGTTTCTGCGAAGAGCATCAGTCAGGTCCACGCCCGTCTGATTGGCAAGACAAAGCAATACCCACAATACATCAGCCATCTCATCTGCAGGGTCTGTAGGTTCTCCTTGTTTAAACGACTGATCCCCATATCGGCGCGACATGATACGTGCCAGTTCACCGACCTCTTCAGTAAGTACAGCCATATTGGTTAGTTCGGAGAAATACCTCACTCCATACTTCCTGATCCACTCGTCCACCATAGACTGGGCATCGGAAATACTTATCTCATCTCCTACCTCCATAATGTATAGGTTGCGACGATAACCATGACGGTCAAATTCCTTTACTAACTCAAAACCGAGATGACGCAATGATGTATTGCTCGCTACATTGTCAGGATGAGCAGTAGCAAGCATATACTCTACCCCAGCCTCTCGTGCTGTCTTGAGTATTAGACGGTTGAGACGGAGCATCAGTCCCTTGCCTCTATGCGAAGGCAATACCATACACTCACCTATCTCTACGCATCTATGAGACTGAATGATAGATGACACCTCTTGCTCTGGCCTGTAGTCTTCTACATTATACAACATGCTGCTTGTTGCTATCATCGTGCCATCATCTGCAAACATGCCGTATACCACATCGTCAGACCCTTGCGTATAAGTCACGTCATACTCCTCCTCCGTCATCGGTATCAGGAAGTCTGGACTTGGCAGTACCTTCACGATCTCGTCGCTCATCGCCTTGTGCAGCGACCTGTCCTCTGGTGTCAACCTACGTATATTCATACTATTTCTTTATCTTAACCCAACCTTTCTTGTCAAATTCCAATGGGCGTATATACAACTTAGAGGCACCTCTGCGACTCTTGTCATATCCGTGAGCCACGATATACCACTGGCCGCCTATCTCATATACGGAGCAATGTCCTACTCCCGCATATTCGTCATCAGCTCCGACGAGTATATCGCCACCACCATTAGCCATGTCCTTTCCCTTGCTGTCAAGGTATGGACCATACACATTCTTGCTACGGCCTACAGCAGTCTTGTAGGTGCTGTTGAGTCCTTTGCAACAGTAGTCAAACGATACAAACAGGTAATAATACTTGCCTCGACGAATGATAAACGGTGCCTCGACCGGATTGTCTCCACCTCTGTCCTGTGCCTTGAGCTTGGGATCAATGCGCCTTGCGATGGTCTTGCGCTGAGCCATATCTACCGGTGTCTGCCAGTCATCCTTGAGCTGAACTAACTGTATGCCGTCCCAGAACGAGCCCCATGTCATCCATGCAGTGCCCTTCTCGTCGATGATGACATTAGGGTCAATGGCATTCCACTGGTCTACTCTTGGAGTAGAATGAAGCACTTCTCCTCTGTCCACCCACTTATAGTCGTCCGAATCAGGATTGAGCGTCTTGTTGACAGCCACACCTATAGCAGAGAGATTTTTACCAAACGTAGAACAAGAATAGTACATATACCACAGTCCGTCCTTAGGGTTGCGTATAATGTCTGGAGCCCATGTATGTCCCCAGTAGCCATTGACCTGTTCTTTCGCCCATGCTGGCGCTTCGTCAAAGGCTGGACGTTCCATCTTCCACGTCTTCATGTCCTCAGAAGACATGCAGTTGATGCCCATACCAGTGGCAAAGATATAGTACTTGCCATCCTCTACAGCCATCACAGGATCATGTACATCAGGATACTGCGGATCAAATCTCTGACCTCTCGGTCTACGCATCACCTGCTGTGCAGCATGTGAAGTGTCTTTCCTTGTAGAGTCATTCGCTACCGTCTGTGCTCTCATGCACAGGGTAGTCATTGCAAAGATGATAGTTAATAGTAGTTTCATACGTAAAATTAGTTAGTCAATTATCCTTTCTTCATCACCACGACTGTCCAGTCATTGCGGCTACAAGTCTGTACATGGTTTAGTCCTATGCTCTCTGCGTATGAGACAATATCTCCAGCATCCTCCGTATAGAATCCGCTCATATACAGCAGAGCACCACTCGACATGTGGTCCACATATCGCCGCATATCTGCCAGCAATATATTGCGGTGTATGTTAGCGACTATCACGTCATACATGCTGTCAGGTTGTATAGCATTC
Organism: Bacteroidaceae bacterium; assembly: GCA_045597745.1. GTDB lineage: Bacteria > Bacteroidota > Bacteroidia > Bacteroidales > Bacteroidaceae > Minthosoma. Next base: position 5,120 of record JAZLKQ010000163.1, read on the forward strand.
GCATTGCCATGTATCACCTCTATGTCTGCCGACTCTGTAGCAGTGGTCTCGTCTGCTTCATCGTTTAGGCTGCTATGTGCCACAAAGCCGTTAAGCATAAAGTTCTCGCATGTGTTCCTTACGCTAAACTCATCTATATCTATAGCGCACACATGACTTGCACCACGCTTCGCCATAGCTATACCAAGTATACCTGTGCCACATCCCATATCAAGCACGCATTTGCCACGCATATCAGCATTAAGCAACAGCTCCGTTAACTGAGACGTAGTCTCATGGGTACCAGAACCAAATGCCATTCGGGGATTGATCGTGATGTTGTACTTATATTCGCCTGCCGTCATATCTCCAGACACGTGGTCTACAGGATGTATCAAGTCGTGTATGATGGCAAGTCCAGGTATGATGATTGGGTCGAATCCCGCCTTTTCCCATTCCTCGTTCCAGTCCTGGCTCTCGACTTCCTCCACCTTATATATAATATTGACGTCAGGCATAACAAACCCCTCTATCACTTCGTCAATAGCCTCACGACTCATCATCTGGCGCTGAATATACGCCTCGACACCATCATCAACGGTCTCGAACGTCTCAAATCCCACCTCTGCCAGCATTGCGTCAAGCACATCTGCCGCCGCCTCAGACATGGGATTTATAACAAATCGTACTTTATTGTAATCCATATCTACACTATTATATCTTCATCCCCCCCACTCCATTATGCATTATAAATTATGCATCACAAATTACTCCCGAGCTCTATGACAACTCCCCTCCTTGGGAGGGGCAGGGGGAGGTTCTTCTCAATTCTCTTGTTCGACCACCATATCCTCAAGGTCTGACATCTCGCCATTGTAGAGATTGATGTCCACATACTCCCTGATACCATCTACACGACCTGCATCGGTATGTTGCCAGAACGCCCACTTGCCTGTATACGACAGTTGCGGTACATAGTAATGTGCTATCCAGTAAGGGTATGCGTCAAACGCCTCTGAGTCAAGATAGCCTGTCCTGAACTTGTATGATGCGTATATGATAGGCTTAGCGCCATAATTCTTTTCCACTATATTGAGCCACTCCAGCAAGTTATGCTGTAGAGCGACCTTTCCACCTATAGACGCTATCTGCTCGGGCGTTGGCTCGACGTCAAGTATCGGAGGGAGATCGCCTTCCTCAAGGTGTACCATCTTGCAGAAGTACTTTGCCTGTGCCTTGGCTGACGACGTAGTGCTATAGAAGTGGTACGCCGCACGCAAGAAGCCATACTTCTTTGCATTAAAGAAATTCTGATTAAAATTCTCGTCAAGTATACTCGTGCCTTCTGTAGCCTTGACAAATACAAATCGTACTGGGCTGCCCTGTATCTCTGCCTTACGGAGCTTGTCCCAGTCTATCTCGCCCTGATGATGAGAGATGTCTATACCTCTCACGCTACCCTTTGGATAAGTCACTTCTCCAAAGAGCGCCTTCCATCTGAACGAATAAGGACCTACAAAAGTCCTGTAGAAGAATATGACATATATGACCACAACCGCAGACAACAGCCCTATGAGCATATACTTAGGCATACGCAACAGAGGGTTCGCAGACTTCTTGCTCTTGCGTCCCTTCTTCTTCACGCTCTTTTTCTTGTTATATGTCTTTGGCTTGCTGGTCATGACGACAAGTCATATCGAATAATTCGTCTCGAGTTATAATCCCGAGGACTTATATATCTAATAAAAAAGAAGATGTGAGGAGTCAGCACAAACAATACTGTACTGACCACCTCAACATCTACATTAATTATACTATATGTTTCACCAGTTCGAGCTATTAAGCCTGCTCGAGAGCAAGAGTCTTAGTGCACTGGTCGCATACCTCTGATGGACCCCAGTACTGGATAGGACCTGGATATACGTATGAAGTCTCCTTTGCCCACTGCTCACGCTGAGAAGCGAAGTACTTGAATGGAGCACCGTCGAGCTCTACAAGTGCCTTACGGATAACTGGCTTGTTCTGACCGTTACGACGCTCGATATTCATCATCATAGTGATTGGCACACCACCTGCAATCCACTCTGCAGCAGGAGCTGTAGTGTTCTTGATGATTGACATATAACCAGTCTTGCCGTTTGCGATAAGACGTGAAGCGTTGAAACCGAGTGAGTAGCAGTAGTCAGCATCGTAGTTGGATGGAGCAGCGCAACGTCCTTCGTAACCGAAGAAGTGGTGCTGAGTACCAAACTTGCCTACA
>JAZLKQ010000164.1:0-4751 GCA_045597745.1 Bacteroidaceae bacterium
CTCGGCGACATATATGACAGAGGAGCCGGTGCACACCTCATCATGGACACTCTGTGCAACTACAATCACTTTGATATCGTATGGGGCAACCATGACATCGACTGGTTTGGTGCAGCGGCAGGCAACCGTGCCTGTATGGCAAACGTACTTAGGCTTTCGCTACGTTATGGCAATCTCGTCACACTTGAAGACGGCTACGGCATCAACCTCTTGCCACTCGCGACATTTGCAATGGAGGCATACAAGGACGACCCATGTCGATTGTTTAGCGTAAAGAATCTTGGCAAAGAACCTGTACATGATCAGAAGACAGCACGCCTTATAGCCCAGATGCACAAGGCTATAACAATCATACAGTTTAAGGAAGAAGCCAAAATCATCAACAGAAGACCAGAATTTGGCATGGAGGGACGTAAGCTCCTGCAATATATCGACCTCGAAAAGGGAACTATACACATAGGCCTAAAAGAATACAAGCTCAATGACACCAACTTCCCTACCCTAAATCCTGATGACCCATACTCGCTAAGCGAAGAGGAAGAGATGCTCATGCAGAGACTTGAGCATTCGTTCCGTACTTCAGACAAGCTCAAGAGACACATCGACTGCCTGCTTGCTCACGGCTGCATGTACTCCATATCCAATAGCAACTTGATGTTTCATGCTTCTGTACCTCTCAATGAAGACGGCACACTCAAGGAGGTAGACATCAGAGGCAAGCGGTACAAAGGAATAGACCTGATGAAGAAGACGGGGCATCTTGTACGAGAAGCATTCAATAATGACAGCTCCGAAGAAGAGAAACTCTTTGCCATAGACTATATCTGGTATGTATGGTGCGGCAAAGACTCTCCTCTATTTGACAAGAACAAGATGACAACATTTGAGCGCTACTTCATCACAGATCCAGAGTCTTATATAGAGAAGAAGGGATATTACTACCAATACAACAACGATGAACGCATCATCGACATGATACTCGACAACTTTGGCGTGACTGGCACTCACAGGCATATCATCAACGGTCATGTACCAGTCAGAACCATCAAGGGAGAGACTCCTATCAAGGCCAACGGCAAACTGCTCGTTATCGATGGAGGATTCTCTAAGGCATATCAGCCAGAGACAGGCATAGCAGGCTATACCCTCACATTCCACAGCCGAGGACTTGACCTTGTACAGCATCAACCTTTCCAATCAGCAGAAGAGGCAATACGAAGAGGTGATGACATCAAGAGTTCAACTCAGATCGTTGAGATGAGTTCGTCACGCATGTATGTCAAGGACACAGACAAAGGACGCACTCTTCAGGCAAAGGTGGAGAATCTAAAGAAGTTGCTTTTTGCTTATCGCAACGGCTTTATCAAAGAGATTAACAAGTAAATAGCACTTCGCAGATATATAGCCTACTAACTATTTAAGCACAACTACAACTAACAATGAATACAAGACACTACTTATTCTCCTTATTGACAAGTACCGCCTTGATTTGTGCAATACCTTCACAGGCACAAAACCAGAGAGTACACCAGAACTTTGACAAGGACTGGCACTTTGCATTTGGTAATGCTTCAGACCCTAAGAAGGACTTCGGATGCGGCACAGAGTATTTTAATTATCTGACAAAAGCCAATTCCATACACAACGAAGGACCATACTCCAACAAGTTTGACGATTCGTCGTGGCGCAAAGTCGATTTACCTTTCGACTGGGTGGTAGACCTGCCATTTGCCAACGAGGCAAGTCATAGCCATGGTTACAAGACTGTAGGATACAAGTATCCAGAGACAAGCGTCGGCTGGTACCGTAAGACCTTTATAGTCGACAAAGAAGAATACGGCAAGCATATCGAACTGCAGTTTGACGGAATATTCCGTGACTCACGCATCTGGGTCAACGGATTTTATCTTGGAGGCAACCAAAGCGGATATACATCCAAGGCATACGACATATCAGAATACATCAACTACGGAGACACCAACATGGTCTGCGTACGTGCAGACGCTACGCTGGAGGAAGGATGGTTTTACGAAGGAGCCGGCATATATCGTCATGTATGGCTCAACACTACAGCGCCTGTATATGTCAAGACATTCGGCACATTTGTATATGCTGACCTCAACTCTACATTTGACGAGGCAGAAGTTAGCATCGAAGCAACCATTAAGAATGATGCGCTCAAGTCTCAGTCATACTCTCTGAGACATGCCATTATAGATGCAAAGGGCAACGAGGTCGGCAATACCACTTACACCCCAGCATCTGACATTCTGCCAAAGCAGGAACTTACGTCTACTTCCAAGATCACTCTCAACAAGCCTCATCTATGGAGCGTAGATGACCCTTATCTATACTCCGTCCGAACAGATGTCATCATGGACGGTAAAGTCGTAGACAGTCAACAGACCATTACTGGCATACGCAAAGTGGAGTTCTCATCAGAGAGAGGATTTATACTCAATGGCAAAGAGGTCAAGATCAAAGGTGTTGACATGCACCAAGACCACCCTGGAGTTGGAGCAGGCATACCTGACTCACTACAAGTATGGAGACTGCAACAACTCAAGAAGTTTGGTTGCAACGCATATAGAGCAAGTCACAACCCTGCTACACCAGAACTACTCGACGCATGTGACCGACTCGGTATACTTGTCATGGACGAGAACCGTCTGACTGGCATTAATGACTACCAGATCGGTCAGCTTAAGGAGATGATAATGCGCGACCGCAATCATCCAAGTGTAATACTCTGGAGTATAGGCAATGAGGAATGGGGCATCGAATGGAAACAGTTTGGCACCCGGCTTGCAGCAAGCATGACTGAATATTGCCACCTGCTCGACCCTACCCGTAAGGTCAGCGGAGCCACAAGTGGAGGACCTACATACGTAGTACCTCTTGACGTGGCTGGGTACAACTATATCATGCAAAATCCCGTAGACGAGCATCGCAAGAACTATCCTGAAAGATGTGCCGTTGGTACAGAGGAGACTTCTGGTTGTGGTACAAGAGGATGTTATTTTGACGATCATGCCAATGGACACATGACAGCCATCAATCGCCACCCTCAAGGAAGCGACAGCCTGCTCAACTGTATCGAACGCGGATGGAAGTTCTATGATGAGCGACCATGGCTTGGAGGTCTGTTCTACTGGACAGGATTTGACTATAGAGGCGAACCAAACCCTCTCTCTTATCCTGCAACAGGCTCAGAGTTTGGTATACTTGACTACTGTGGATTCCCTAAAGACGAAGCATTCTATCTTAAGTCATGGTGGACAGATACACCTACAATACATATCCTGCCGCATTGGAATCTCTCCAGACACGAAGGCGACAGCATAGATGTATGGGTATATAGTAACGCCGCCGAGGTAGAACTTACCATCAACGGCAAAAGTCTCGGACGTAAGGTCATGCCAAAGAATGGTCATCTCAGTTGGAAGACTGTCTATAGTCCAGGCTACATCAAGGCTCAGGGTTATGATAGCAAGGGAAAGGCTACAATCTCCGAAAGACTCGAGACTACAGACAAGGCTTCACGTATATCATTGACAGCCAACAAGACAAAGCTTAATGCACAAGGTAATGATGTGGCTGTATGCACAATAGAGTTGCGTGACAAGAAGGGCAGATTTGTACCTGATGCATGTGAAGACCTAACAATCAACGTCTCAGGACCAGTACGGATCATCGGCGTTGGTAATGGCGACCCTGCATACAAAGATGACGAACGCCCTACTGACCCTAACGCAACAACGTACAAAGTTCGTTCATTCAACGGACTTGCTCAGGTGCTTCTGCAGACTAATGGCGAAGTGGGCAAAGCCTCTATCTCTATCGAAGGCGTTACCAGCAAGGCACGCCTTGACTTGACAGCAGAATAAATACAATTTACCATTACATACACCAACAACAAAGGCAATCTCCGACATGAAGATTGCCTTTTGTTGTTATATACACAAACCTATAATCATAAAGATATAGGCATATAAGCGCAAGTTTATTAATTGAGATGAGCAACAACTCGTCTGTAGTAACCCTCCGTATTTGCCTTACGACTCATGCATTTGAGGTCGCCTGAGTTCCATAGACGAATAGCTTTCTCGTAGTTTCCTTCTGGATTGTAACGCTCCTGAAAGATGATAAACATCTCTTTGCTCTTCTCTATACTAAATCTATCATTAGGAGTGAACTTCTTGCTTCCTACTATCTGGTTGCAAGCACGAACAAGAATCTCTGATATCTGCAGATAACCTACATACTTACCATTACTGCTGACTGCATTGGCACGTCCACGGCTCTCAACCTTGCTTATAGCCTCAATGACTGGACCCCACTTCTTCATGAGATCTACAGACTGTGCATTTGCTACTACTGAACTAAAAAGAACAACTGATAAAATCAATATTAACTTCTTGATAACTTTACCTAAAAAATCTTTTTACTCGGGGGTATATGTATAAATCATTATTATGGCGTCAAATGCTTTTGAACTACCTCTTTCCCCGTATGATTAATAATACTATTTACTTGTTAAGCACACAAGTGCTATCCTAAAACCGCTGCAAAGGTACGAATAAATTATAGCATGGACAAACTTTTCTATATAGTCAATCAATAAGTTACACTATTTTAAGACTTCATCAATTAAATGTTAAACGCTCGGCATCCCTTTGAAATAAATGCTTTACAACATATTTTTGCACAATAATGCATTAACAAAAGGGCAAAATGTTAAATTAGCATCT